>SKPU01000116.1 GCA_007119335.1 Syntrophomonadaceae bacterium | reverse complement strand
GCAGAATTTCCCAGGTTCAAAGAACGCGGGATCTGATCTACCATCGGGATCCGGACCACCACTTCAGCTTCTTCCAGTATACCCTGATCCAGCCCTTTCGTTTCGCTACCGAAAACAAGAAAGTCATCCGGCCGGTATTCGAGTTGGTGATAAAGCTGGCTGCCCCGGGTCGTAAGAAATACAAACCGCGCGGCGGGATAGGCTTTTTTCAGATCGTTAAAATCCCGGTGCACCTTTAAATCCAGGTACTGCCAGTAATCCAGGCCTGAACGGCGCACTTCCCTTTCAGACAGTGAAAACCCGAGTGGTTCAACCAGGTGCAGCCTTGTTCCGGTCATAACGCATGTCCGGGCGACATTTCCCGTATTCTGCGGTATTTCCGGCTCTACTAAAACCAGGTCCATAAATTAGCTATCCCTCGTTTGATGTGATCTAAACTTATTGTGAATCCTGGGCCGGTGATTCCTGCTGTCTCTTTAAAACTTCATTGAAGTGCTTAAGTTTCTGCAGCACCTGATCATTAAAACTACCATCGCTGAACTTGCCATCCTCGGTGACTTCACCGGCCGCCAACCCGCTTAGCAGTTCTAAGCCATCGTCTGCGGTTTTAATGGTATATATGTTAAACTGGCCATTTTCAACCGCTTCAACCACTTCTTTTTTAAGCATTAATGATTTGCGGTTCTTTTCTGGCACGATTACACCCTGCGTTCCGGTGAGGCCCTTTTTCTTGCAGGACATAAAATAACCTTCAATCTTATTGTTGATTCCGCCAACCGGTTGAATCTCTCCTTTTTGATTAATCGAACCGGTAACAGCAAGGTCCTGCCTCAGGGGGACTTCCCCCAGGCTGGAGAGAAGGCAGAACAGTTCAGCCGCAGAAGCGCTGTCACCGTCAACGCCCCCGTAGGACTGTTCAAAACATAAACTGGCGCTTAGATTAAGCGGGGTCAGCGAACCATAACGGGATCCGAGATAACCGTTCAGGATTAAGACTCCCTTACTATGAATGTTTCCGCTTAAATCACTTTCCCGCTCAATATTAATGATCCCTTTCCGGCCGGGGTAGGTTGAAGCGGTGATCCTGGAAGGACGTCCGAAACGATAATCGCCCTGGTCAATCACAGAAAGAGCATTTACCTGGCCAACTTTTTCACCTTCCAGATCAAGCAAAATCTCCTCGCTTTCGATTGATTCTAAAATTTTCTGCTCGATCTTATCAGACCGGTAAACCATTTCTTCCAGGGCCTTTTCAACATCCTCTCTGCCAATCAGGTCCTTTCCTTCTAAGTCAGCCCAGGTGTCTGCTTCAACCAGCAGATCAACTATTTCATTAAAGCGGGTACTTAACTTGTCCTGCTTTTCGGTAAGCCAGGTACTGTATTCAACGATTTCGGCGACCGCTGAGCTATCAAAATGACGCAGCTGTTGTTTATCGCAGTGAAAAGAAATAAAGCTGGCCATCTTACTAAAATTGTCGTCTTCACGATCCATTTCCGTATCAAAATCAGATTTTATTTTAAACAACTTGCGAAAATCTTCATCGTAATGGTAAAGCAGTTGATAAATAAAAGGATTACCAATCATGACAACTTTTATATCAAGCGGTATGGGCTGTGGTCGCAGGGTCGACATGGCCACCAGCCCAAAATGCTCACTGATATTCTCAATACGGATCTCCCCGGTCCGCAAAACACGCTTTAAAACTTCCCAGGACTGGACTGAGGTCAGCAAATCCCTGGCCTGCAAAATCAGGTAGCCCCCGTTAGCCCTGTGCAGTGCACCGGGTTTGATCATTGAAAAATCTGTCACCACTGTCCCAAACCGGTTCTCATACTCGACCCGCCCGACCAGGTTATAGTAAGAAGGATTAGTTTCATAAACCATGGGCGCGCCTTCACTATGCCGGTTATCGACAAATAAATTCACCTCATAGCGCCGGTCACTCTGTTTTTGACTCTGCTGCTGAAACATTAACAGCGGATTTTGCTGTTCTTCCTCATCACTTCTGAAATCTGACAGGTTGGAGATTACATCTTCCTGAAAAGCCTGCAAATAATCTTTAACTGCCGGATACTGATCATATTCTTCCAAAAGGTCGCTGAAAAGATGGCCGACCGCCGTATAGCCAATTTTTTTATCGAGTTCTTTAAGCTTTTCTTTCAGATCTTTTTCCAGCTTTTGAACCCGGCGCATGATTTCCATGGCTTTGATCTGCACTTCCGTAGATTTTTTCTCCATTTCTTCCCTGGTTTCCGGATCTAACTTGCTGTATTCATCTTCATCAACCTGTTCACCCTCATGCAGCGGAATTGTTACAAATCCCGAACTGGTTCTTTTTAAGGCAAATCCCTTTTCCTGGGCGAACTTGTTAAGCTCCTCTAAGTGTTCGGCCCGCGCTTCCTGAAACTCCTTGACATAAGCATTCTTCTGAGTTTCATAATCTTCTCCGTCAAAAGCCTTGGGGATAGTCTCTTTCAAATCTTCCAGCAATTCTTCAATGTTCTGACGTAAATCGGTTCCTGATCCGGCGGGAAGGTTTAAAGCGAGCGGCTCGCCGGGATTCTCAAAGTTATAAACATAAACCCAGTCATCGGGAACCGCTTCTTCAGCAGATAGCTTTTTCACAATCGATTGAGCATAGCTGGATTTTCCGGTGCCTGGCAAACCGGTCATAAATATATTATAGCCCGGGCGCTTGATGCGCAGGCCAAACTCGGTAGCTTTAACCGCTCTTTCCTGTCCAAGCATTCCTTGCAGAGGATCTACCTCGGCAGTAGTTTTAAAGTTAACATTTTTTAAGTCACTTACCGCCCGGAGCGCTTTTTTGTTTAGTTTTTCAATGGCCATTAAGCATTTCCCCTTTCTAATATCAAAAAGAACACCATTCATTCAAAAAACAGTTCTTGCACTGCGGATTCCTGGCCTGACACAAGGTCCGTCCGTGGGCAATTAGCCGGTGATGAGTGTCGACCCAGTCCTCTACCGGAACAACCGTTTCCAGCTGCTTTTCAACAAGCTCCGCATTTTTCTCATCAGCTAAATTCAATCTCTTGGAAACCCGAAAAACATGGGTATCTACTGCGATAGCCGGGATCCCAAAAGCGCTGCTTAAAATAATATTGGCTGTTTTTCGTCCCACCCCTGGCAATTTAATCAATTCCTTAAACTGATCAGGAACCCTTCCACCATGCTGCTCAACTATAATTTTGCTTGCCTCAACCAAGTACCTCGCCTTATAGCGGTAAAGACCGACCCTTCTCAGGTAAGGCTCCAAATCAGCAGGCTTGATCCGGGCCATTTCATATGCTGTCGGGAAGGCGTCAAAAAGCCGGGCCGTAATCTTGTTAACCTGCTGATCCGTAGTCTGCGCAGAAAGAACGGTTGCCACAAGCAGCTGAAAAGGATTATCATAAACCAGGCCAGTTTCCACCTGCGGATAATGTATGGCAAGCATTTTCAAAACTTGCTCAATGCGTTGTTTTTCTTGTTCATGTTTATTAACCTTCGCACTGGACATACATTATTATAGATCGTCCGGGCTGTTCGGTAAAGGATAAGTAAGAAATTTATGAGGTAGAAAATCGCAGAAGAAAGGTAAAAAAAGAAGAAAAATTTTTTCAATCGGCGGTCTTAATAATTCCGCGCTTTTTCATGGAGTTGATCTCCGAACTCCCGTAACCGAGGGATTTTAATACTTCCGTGGTATGTTCTCCGTGACGCGGCGAACGCAAGCGCACCTGACCGGATTGTCCGGAAAAAAGCAGTGGAAAGCCAATCGTTTTTCCTGCATCCCCTCCATGATTATCTTCAATGCCGGGTTCGTCGATCCATAAATCATTTTCCTGGTTAAGGGGATTAGTAGCGGCTTCCTGCAAATCGATAACCGGTTCGCAGCAAACTTCTCGAGCGGCAAAAAGATCTTCCCATTGCCGCCTGCTCTTTTCCTTAAACAAAGCCTGAACCTCTGCGATTAGTTCTTCTCTTCCTTTCTCCTCAAACTGCCGGGCCACCCATTGCGGCTTGCCGACAACCTCGCAAAACCTTTCCCAGAATACCGGTTCAAGCGCTCCCAGGCTCATATATTGCCCGTCGGCAGTCTCATAAATATTATAACAGGCCAGAGCTCCGGTTATGTACCCTTCACCCCGCCTGGGCAGCTTCCCCTCATCGGAAAGGCCGGAAGCGGGATAAGCTAAAAATGGCAGCAAGCCGCGCAGCATCGAAACATCGACAAAGGCTCCTTTGCCACTTTGAACCCGTCCATAAAGGGCGATCATAATTCCGTTTAACGCCATCATCGAACCCCCGGCAATATCTGCAATTTGAACTGCCGGCATTTGAGGAGCTTCTCCCGTTGAGGCGCTTAAGTCGAGCAGGCCGGTCAGCGCAGTATAATTGAGATCATGGCCGACCCGATCCCGGTAAGAACCTTCCTGGCCGTAACCGGTGATCGCTGCATAGATTAACCATGCATTAATCGTGCTCAAATCACCATAACCCAGGCCCAGCCGATCCATCACCCCCGGCCGGAAACCTTCTACCAGCACATCAGCCTGCCCGGCTAGTTTTTTAAGCACCGAACGACCGGCCGCGTCTTTCAAATCGAGGGCGACACTTTTCTTGTTGCGGTTCAACTGCCGGAACAAGGAGCTTTCACCCTGACTGGACAGCCCGGCGAAACGGGTTGGATCGCCGACCTTAGTGTCTTCTATTTTTATTATTTCAGCTCCGTAATCCCCAAGCAGCATCGTGCACAGGGGTCCAGGCAGCAGCCTGGTCAGGTCTAAAACCATTAAACCTTCGAGAGGCAGTTTATATTCACGCTCAGCTTTAGCCATTAGCGATGCGTATAGTGCGGCAGGACCATTGGACTAATCCGCCCATCTCCTGCCCCGGTATTGTCCAGTTCCTGATGATAAGAATCCAGGTGTTCGAGATTTAATCCGTCAGGAACCGCTATTTCCCTGCTTTTTGCCGCGGCATTTCTTCCGGCCCTGCGGCCAAAAACGATTATATCAAGAAGTGAATTGCCCATCAGGCGGTTGGTACCGTGAATTCCACCGGCTGCTTCTCCGGCCGCATAAAGATTTTCCACCGTGCTGTGGGCATCATCATCAATCAATAGACCTCCGTTTTGATAATGCAGGGTCGGAAAGATGAGCATCGGTTCCTTGCGAATATCGACATCAAAGCGTTGAAACTGGCGGAGCATGGCCGGCAGCTGGCGTTCAATGGTCCCTTCGCCGTGGATTATCTCGATCAGCGGCGAATCAAGCCAGACAGCTTCAATCCCGGTCGGCAGAGGCACGCCCAATCCTCGTTCTTCACACTCGCGTAAAATTGCCGAAGATTCAACATCCCTGGTCTCCAGATGGTAAACAAACTGTTCTCCGTTAATGTTAAGCGGTGTAGCCCCGAGACCGCGGGTCTTTTCAGTAACCAGTAAGCCAAGCAGCTGCGGCGGATATGCTCCCCCCGTCGGATGATACTGGATCGAATCAGCATAAATCGTTTTTGCCCCGGCCCTGTAACCAAGGACCAACCCATCGGCAGTAGCCCCGTGATGATTACTGGTCGGGAAGCCGCGGTAATGCAGCCTTCCCGATCCCCCGGTTGCGATAATAACCGTTTTAGCGCGGGCAATTTCGTACTGTTCGGTTTCAAGGTTGTAGAGAACCGCACCGGCGGCACGACCCTGCTCGTCAAGGATTATTTCCACTGCCGGGCTGAATTCAACTACATTAATCCCTTTATTTAAAACCTCGTCTCGTAAGGTTCTCATTATTTCGGCTCCGGTGTAATCGCGGGCGGTATGCATACGTTTACGTGATGTTCCGCCGCCGTGTCCTGTAATCATCGTGCCGTCATCTTTTTTATCAAACATGGTTCCCATATCTTCCAGCCACTTGATAACCAGCGGGGCGTCCATAACCAGGGCCCGGGCCAACTCTGGGACATTCTCCAGCCTACCGCCGCCCATCACGTCGAGGAAATGAGTCGCCGGAGTATCGTTCGGCTTATCAGCAGCCTGGATTCCACCCTGGGCCATCATCGTATTGGCATCACCAAAGCGCAGCTTGGTAGCAACCAATACAACCGCTCCCGTACTGTGCGCTTCAAGCGCTGCTGAGGCGCCTGCGCCGCCGCCCCCGATCACCAGGACGTCGACGTCATAATGTGGATCAGCCTTCAAGTCAAATTCGAGATCGCGAATGCGGCTGTATGCTTCAAAAACATCAGCCATTTCGATGGGCATACGAGCCCCCTTGTTAACGCCAACCTTAATTTCCCGAAACCCTTCCAAGTTGTAATCGGGATGGAACTTTTCTAAAACATCCCGGCGCTCCTCCTGAGTCATGCGCGGGAAATCAACACCGACCCGGGAGGATCTGGTCTCTTCAACTTTTTTCATTAATTCAGTTAACTGCGGGGTATAAACCAACTCAACAACTCCTCCTCTCCAGGTCTACTTTTCAATTTCCCGGTTGTTATACAATTCCTGCAGTTTATCTTTATCCGCCTTGACCAGTTTATCTATCTCAGCATCTAACTCGCCATTCTCGATAGCCTGCGCCCTTTCAGCCAGAAAACGATCCGGGTTGGCGATATAGCGGCTGTAAAGACGCCGGGCGGTAAGCGCTGCGTTGTAATGAACAATATTGGCCGGGCAGCGTGAAACACACAACCCGCACATCAGGCAGTCAAAAGATAAATCGGCTGCCTTTTCAAAATCTCCGCGCTGAATATAAGCAATATATTGCATAACATCAATGTCCTGCGGACAAACCTTGTTACAGGAACTGCAGCCCAGGCAACGATATACTTCCGGGTAGAGCTGGGCAAAATGAGCCACAGAAGGCTTGATTTCTTCTAAATCAAACTGAGCCTTCCGGCCTGGAAAAAATGGAATCTGAGCCAGGTACATTCCATCTTCTACCTTGGTCTGACAGGCCAGGCCGACTAAAAGCTCATAACCCCCAGCCATGCGGTAAACCGTGGCACAGGCTCCGCAAAATCCGGCCCGGCAGCCGCAGCCGCGGGTCATCTGGTAGCCGGCATATTCCATGGAATCTAAGATAGTCAGTGTTTCAGGTACTGTATAGCGTTTACCCATGATAAAGACATCAACCATTGCAATCGTCTCAGTCATCTGGTTTACTTTCAGCCTCCTTGCTTACTCAGCCGGCGGATCGGCAATAAAACCATTTTCCATTGCCAATTTAGTCTGATCCTGGGCTCGTTTGATCTGTTCTTCAGCCCTGCGGTATACTTCCTCCCGGCTTGGTGTAATCCGGGCCACCCCTTCTTCAATTGCTTTCATCGCCGCAGCTGTTGCCACCCGGGGAAAGACTTCCCACATATCCATCGTAGGCAGAATTTTTTCCGGATCCATCCCCCCGTCAGGCGCACAGGCAGCCAGTTCTTCAGCAGCAGCAATGCACATCGCATCAGAAATTCCTGAGGCCTGCACATCTAATACTCCGCGGAACAGCGCCGGGAAGCCAAGTGAGTTGTTAACCTGGTTCGGAAAATCTGATCGACCGGTGGAAACAATCCTCGCTCCTGCTTCCTGGGCATCCCAGGGCCAAATTTCAGGAATCGGGTTTGCGCAGGCAAAAACAATCGAATCTTTAGCCATGCTTTCCACCCATTCCTTTTTAACCGTATCCGGACCGGGTTTCGAAAGGGCAATCATCACATCGGCCCCTTGACAAGCTTCTTCTGCCCCGCCGGTGAGCCCTTCACCGTTAGTTGTTTGGGCCAGTTCCCATTTAACCGGATGCTCATCTTTAAGCTCGGTGCGCCCTTTATGCAGGATCCCCTTGCTGTCTACCATGACCACCTTGTTTGTATCAACCCCGGCAGAGATAAGCAACCGGACCGTGCAGATATTGGCCGCACCCGACCCGATCAACACAATTTTCGAGTCAGAAATTTTCTTGCCCACTATTTTTAAAGCATTAATTAACCCGGCCAGGGTTACCAGGGCAGTACCCTGTTGATCGTCATGCCAAACCGGAATATGGCACTCTTCTTTCAACCGGTCTAAGATATAGAAGCACTTCGGACTGGAGATATCTTCTAAGTTTACTCCACCGAAGCTGGGCTGGAGCATCTTCACAAAGTTAATCAATTCATCAG
>SKPU01000118.1 GCA_007119335.1 Syntrophomonadaceae bacterium | reverse complement strand
TTTGCTTCAACCATAAAATTAATCTAAATCTATACCGCTAGCTTAATTGTTTTATACAATACCATAGAGTCAAAAATTTGTCTATATTAATTTTCGAACAAATATTAGCAATAGCAAGAGTTAACTCTTGCAGGAATTTTCAAGCTCTTTGTAGAATATATTTACGGCTAATGGTCATCATCTACCTGAACCATTAACATCTCAGTAAAAATTTTAAAGACAGGAGATCTGAGATGACACTAAAAGAGAAGGTTTTAGCCCTGTTAAAAGAAGAAGCTATCCCTGCCACCGGATGCACCGAACCGCTGGCCATAGCCCTCACTGCAGCCCACGCTTATAAGCAGGTCCCCGGAGCAATCCGAAAACTTGATTTAGTATTAAGCTCAAATATCTTTAAAAATGCCAGAGCGGTCGGGATTCCCGGGACCAAGCATAAAGGGGTAAAAATAGCTGCCGCCCTGGGAACAACAATCGAAAATCCCAAAATGGATCTGAACATTCTCTCCTCCCTTAATGAAAAAAATATTAGCTCCGCAATGAAGCTTATCGAAGATGATCTGGTATCTTTTGTGATAGACAGCAGTCTGCCGAGCCTTTATGTAGGAGTAAATATTGAAACCTCGGCAGGCAAAGCAGAAGCAATTATCGCAGACAGACACACCAACCTCATCTTTTTACAAAAAGATCAACAGATAATCGTCGATAAAAGGGTTGCCGACCCTGATAAATATTCTGACAATCTAGACTTCCTGCTTTCACACAAGTTAGATGAATTAATCGAGGCCACACTTTCTATTGAGCCTTCATCGCTTGATTTCCTCATCAAGGGAGCAGGCACAAATTTACGAATAGCGAAAGCAGGGTTAAACCTGCAAGAGGGTCTGAGGATGGGAGAGAAATGGCAGGAATTAACAGCTAAGGGTTTTTTGAGCGAAGATCTGGCCAACAAGATCAACTGCTACACCTCTGCTGCCTCCGATGCCCGCATGGCTGGTTTGCAGCTTCCGGTATTAACTGTGGCGGGCAGCGGTAATCACGGCTTGGTTGCAACCATTCCAGTCTCTCTGGTAGCGGAAAATATGGCCGCTTCTGAAAAACAAACAGCATCTGCCCTGGCCTTAAGTTTCCTGGTTACTCTCTACGTTAAGGCCTATACCGGAAGACTTACCCCCATCTGCGGCTGCAGCATTGCCGCAGGTTCCGGTTGCGCAGGAGCCCTGGTTTATCTCCTGAGGGGAACTACCGCAGAAATAATCATGGCAGTTAACAACGTTTCTTCTACTGCTGCCGGGATGATTTGCGATGGTGGGAAAGCAGGCTGTGCTTTTAAACTCAGCGCAAGCGTAACAATGGCCTGGCAGGGAGCCGTTCTTGCCAAAGAAGCAGTTACGGTGCCTGCAGGCAACGGAATGGTTGCAGGAAGCATAGAACAAACTTTAACAAATCTGGGCAGGTTGTGCAAAGAAGGAATGCAAAATGTTGATAGCACTTTAATTTCAGTACTTTCCCCGGGCCATAAAAACTGATTGTCTGCAATTTTTATCTCCTTTAAAGGTGGTGACTGATTGGGCACATTTTGCCAGAACCCTATAGTCTGTCCGAAATCAATCAATAGCTTTTGTATTTGAAAATCAAAACTAACTGGAGGCCTGATGCCTGTGGATTTAGCTAAACAATTAAAAGATCTAGCCAGGAATAGTTTGGACGATACCGTAAAATTGACTTCAGAACTGATAAAGATACCCAGTTTGTCCGGCCAAGAAAAGGAAATCGCGGAATATACCCTCAAAACCATGCAGGATCTCGATTACGATGAAGCCTGGATTGATCGAGCCGGTAATGTGATCGGTAAAATGAAAGGAACCGGTGGCGGAAAGTCTATCATTTTCAACTCTCACCTCGATATAGTCCACGAGGGTGATGAAACTAAGTGGAAATACCCGCCTTACTCCGGACAAATCGCCGAGGGGAAAATCTGGGGCAGGGGTGCAAGTGATACTAAAGGCGCTTTTGCCGCACAAATTTACGCAGCCCATAATCTTAAAAAAGAAGGCTTGTTACCGGCTGGAGATGTTTACGTTACCGGGGTTGTACACGAAGAAGACAGCGGAGTCGGCAGCATGGTTCTAACGGAAGACCTGACGGGCGATTATGCCGTGGTCGGTGAGGCAACTTCAAACAACATCGCTATCGGCTGCCGAGGGCGATTCAGATTTGATCTGCATATCAAGGGTAAGTCCTGCCATGCAAGCCGGCCGGAATGGGGGGCAAATCCACACTTTTTCCTGGCCCGCTTTATTGAAAAGCTGAAGGATTACAAGTTGGAGGAAGACGACATCTTTGGCAAATCCAGTCTGGCTCCTACCATGATTCAAACCTCAGAAAAAAATACAAACGTGATCCCGGCAGAGCTAATTCTGACCATTGATTACCGGAACATACCTTCTGAAACGCCGGAGATGGTCACCGACAAATTAGAAAAAATTGCGCAAAGCTGCTATTTTGAAGGGATTGAATTCTGGTTCGAAAGGGTCAAGCACTCCATTGCATGCTATACCGGTTTAACAAGAGATGCCTACGAAGGGCTGCCCGCTTTCTCCATCGATCCAGATCATCCCCTGGTCACAACAGGCAAGTCCGCCCTTGAAGAAATATATGGCAGAGAAGTTGCCGTTAAAACTTGGGATTTTGCCACAGACAGCGGTTTCTACGATCAGGCCGGCATTTCAATAATCGGCTTCGCTCCCGCTCAAATAGAACTTTGCCACACCATGGAAGAACACATCAGGATAGATATGTTAGAGGAAGGCATCCTGGGCAATATGGCCCTGATTCTCAATCTGGCAAAGTAATCAAGGATCAAAAAGGGCTTTCGGGAAGCAAATTATTTGCCCGCTGAAAGCCCTTTATGATCTTTTTAATAGTTCCTTATATAGTATTATAAAGTGCTGCTCATTATTCTAGAGGCATAAATCAAGGGTTGCTGCAATGAATGCTGCCTGGAGTACTGCTTTGCCTTTTCCCCACACTGATTTAATTTTTCTCTTTCTTTTCCGAAGGTTCCATGGCTATCGCTTCACCATTTAAGAGGCAGGCAACGCCAACATCATACTGGTTATGAGAACCACCACAGATCAGACAGGGTTTACCCGGATCGATCATGCGTTTCGGTTCGGTATAGGCATAAGTTCCACCTTCAAAATTACGCAGAACCACCCGGTCCGGTGACTGGCTGATCAGATACTGGGGCATAACCGGAATCTTGCCACCTCCACCAGGAGCGTCAACAACAAATACGGGCACTCCCATGCCGGTCGTGTGGCCGCGCAGATTTTCGATCGCTTCAACTCCGGCGCTGACCGAGGTGCGGAAATGCTCAATCCCCTGGGATAGGTCACACTGGTAAAGATAGTAGGGTTTAACTCGTATTTTCAAAAGCTCGTGGCTCAGTTTTTTAAGAAGCTCCGGGCAATCATTAACCCCGGCCAACAGCACCGACTGGTTGCCCAGAGGAATTCCGGCATCAGCAAGGCGAGCGCAGGCAGCAGCCGAAGTTTCATTAATCTCTTTGGGGTGATTGAAATGAGCGTTTAAATAGATCGGGTGGTATTTAGAAAGCATCCTGCAAAGTTCCGGGGTGATGCGCTGAGGCATAACTACCGGGGCCCGGCTGCCAAAACGGATAATTTCGACATGCTCTATGGCATGGAGCTGCTGCAGAATGTACTCGATCAGATCATCGGGAATTAAAAGGCCGTCACCGCCTGAAATAAGCACGTCTCTGACCTTTGGGGTGCTGCGAATGTAATTGATGGCCTGTTCAATTTGCTGATTAGACCTGGGCTTATCTGTATCGCCTGCTATGCGCCGGCGGGTGCAGTGACGGCAGTACATGGAACACTGGTCGGTTACAAGCAGCAGGACCCGGTCAGGGTAACGATGAGTCAGGCCGGGGACCGGTGAATCGATATCCTCATGCAGGGGGTCGGTCATATCAGAACTGGAATGGCGCACTTCCAGGCTGCTGGGAACCGCCTGATTACGTATCGGACAGCTTCTATCCTGCGGATCCATCAGGGAAGCGTAATAGGGAGTAATGGCCATGCGGAAAGTCTGCAGACACTGGTTGACCCCGCCTGCCTCCTCTTCGTTAAGATCAATAACCTGTTTTAGCTGCTCCAGCGTAGTAATCCGGTTGCGAACCTGCCAGCGCCAGTCATTCCATTCTTCCGGGGTGACATCTTTCCATAACGGTATCTCCCGGTAATTTCGCATTGAACATTCTCCTCTCCAGCCAATTATTCCAGGGGTGGGCATAAACTCCCATCCTCCCGGCAAAAGGGTCGGTTGTTTACCCTTATTTGCTTAACTATAAGTATCTACTTCAGGGGAAGCTCATAAACCACTGAATTGGTAGTAAACCCAAGTTTCTCATAGAGCCTGTGAGCCTCGTAGTTATCATTGAGGGCAGTCAATTCTACCCGGGCTAAATCTTTCTGCCTGGCAACTTCGATAATATGGCCGAGCAGATTATAAGCCAGGCCGCGGCCGCGATATTGCGGGCTTATCATGACGTCTTCCAGGTGGCCGTACCAGTTGCCATTCCAGGTAGAATAATGCCCCAGGTGCAAACTGGCAGTGCCGGCAACCATCCCTTCAATCAGGATAATAAAGATCAGGACTTTTTGAGGATGCTCCATTGCAAAGCGAAAACTGCGTTGGAGGACTTCCGGAACAGCTTGCTTGTTATAAAAGCTAAGTAACATTGTCCAAAGACGACATACTTCATACTGGTCTGCAGGTGTGGCCATCCGGATTTCCATAAAGTTATCCTTTCTCCTTCTTAGGTCACTGCACTCATTGTATCAAATAATCCGGGAAGAAGAAAATCTTTTACCGATAAAAAAGCCGGCCCGCAGGCCGGCTTAACTACAGTTTAGTGCACTTTTTCATCTCTACTCTTCAATCAAATACAGTTTAGCTCTTCTCTACTACCTTTTCACCTCGGGCATGTAGGATGTAAAAGACAACGAATACCAAAACGAGTACCACGATCAAAGGAATAATAGCCGTATCCATTACTGCAGCCAGTATATAACCAAGTGCAGCAACAACGGCGGCAACGATCGCGTAAGGCAGCTGGGTATTAACGTGGTCCATGTGATTACAGCCCGCACCGGTAGACGAAAGCACCGTGGTGTCAGAGATCGGTGAGGAGTGATCCCCGAAGATCGCTCCGCCTAGTACGGCGGCGATGCACATCGCCGGATCAATGCCTACCGCTATTGCTACCGGGACTCCGATGGGCATCATGATAGCGAAAGTTCCCCAGGAAGTTCCGGTGGAGAAAGCCATAAAGGCTGAAGCAATAAAGATGGCAAACGGTATGATCCAGAACGGAAGGGCTTCACTTACGACCTCGGCCACGAAGGCGCCAGTTCCAACCATTCCGGCCACATCACCGATCGACCAGGCCAAGACCAGGATCGCCAATGCTGGAACCATGGCCTTGATCCCGGTAATAAAGTTCTCCATGCAGTCCTTCAAGGGGAGAACCTTCCGGGAAACATACATGACGATCCCGACGATATTGGCTACCAGGGTCCCGTAAACCAAAGCGGTAGCAGCATCGGCATCGCCTACGGCGTCAACAAAGCTAATACCGGCTTCGAAGAAACCACCGGTATAAAGAATCCCGATAATAGTAGCGCCAATCAGGACAACAATAGGGACAACTAAATCCCACAAACTCCCTTTATCCGAGATTTCCAGATTAGTAATATCCTGACCCGGAATTTCATCCTTGGTAGCCGGGTCAAAGAGCTCACCTGTTTCCAGGGATCGCTTTTCAGCTCTTGCCATTGGTCCAAATTCAAGATTGCTTACGGCCAGGTAAAAGACCATGATTATTGCCGCTAAAGCATAAAAGTTATAAGGTATTGTTTGAAGAAATAATCCGAATGGTTCTATCTCTACTTCCAGACGCTCAAACTCGGCAATATAAAGAGACATTACATAGGCAATCCAGGTGGAAATCGGAATGACAATACAGATCGGTGCTGCGGTGGAGTCAATGATATAGGCCAGCTTTTCACGTGATACCTGGAACCGATCGGTGATATTACGCATTACCGAGCCAACAGTAAGGGTATTAAAATAGTCATCGAAGAAAATAAGGATCCCAAAAACCCAAGTTCCAATCAAACTTGACTTCCGGGTAGTTAAAACCTTTGAAGCCCACCTCCCGAAAGCCTGGGAACCGCCCGAACTGTACATGATTCCAAGCAGTCCGCCCAGCAGAACCGTGAAAAGCATTACTCGGGCGTTCCAGTCATCAGCGATGTTGCCGACCATTGTTTCAGTCACTTCGATCAAGGTTGCTCCTACACTGCCTGTGTAGATAAGAATACCGACAACAATGCCAACAAACAAAGAAAAATAAACCCTTTTCGTCCAAATGGCCAAAACAATCGCCAGGACCGGAGGAACCAGAGAGATAATTCCCATATGTTCCATAATGCTTACCTCCTTCATGGTTTTATTCACTTTTTAGGAGCCGCTGGCTTCCTTACTTCATCTCGCCCCCCCTTTCTATTGTCTAACTATTTACAATTATATCTCTTTAGAAACAGTAAAGTCAACACGCAGCGATCTCTCATTTATAATTTTACCGACGGGCAATCGGCTGACTCATGATCAAATTTTACCGCAGGAGATGTGAAAGCTCCGCGTTAACGAAGAGTCGTCGTGCATATTTAGACCATATCTTCTGGGCCTTTTATTAAAGCACTAATATCTTTACTTATCTTCTACCAAACCTGGCCCTAAAGAGTTATAATGTTGATATTGGTGATCTTAAATAACTTTTTAAATGGTGGTGTTCTTAAGCGATGCCGGAAGGTTTTAACTGGCTAGATATTATAATCGGTATCTTTTTGATTATCTCACTTATACAAGGCCTCCGGGCCGGTCTAATCAAAAGTGTTTTTACGATTGCAGGAATAGCCGCCGGGCTTATTATAGCAGCCGGGTATTACGTCGAAGGCAGCAGCCTGCTTTTAAGTTATATTGAACTGCCCCAGTTTTTAGCTGATACAGTGAGCTTTATTACGATTTTTTCAGTAACTTTTACTCTTATCCACCTGGCAGGCTCACTTTTCTCAGTGATTACCCGTTTTAGTTTGATCAGGGTTGTTGATAGAATAGGCGGCAGTTTAACGGGCTTATTGATCGGCCTGGCCGTAATCGGCGTAATTTTAATCATGTTAACTGCTTTCCCTATTTTCGATGGCTTCCAGGATTACATCGAGGAATCATACCTGGCTCCGCCTCTGATCGAATCTACCGAAATAATCTACGATGATTTATCCGATCTGTTGTCGATCGATTTGCCCCGCCTTGCCTTTTATCCTGAGGAACTGAACAATTATTTCAGCAGCCTGGAAACTTTAGACCATCCCGGAGAACATCATAATGTAAATTTCAGGGAGCTTGATGGGTCGACCTGTTTTGTTTGCGATGCCCCGGTTGAATTTATCGGATTCTTAGATAACCAGGTAGAGTCGACCTCCCCAAAATTTGTCTGCACAGAATGCGGGCGGACCAGCGACGGCTGCCAGACTTTCGAGGGTTACCACGAAATGTATGATCAATGCCCGGTCAAGCTGGGCAACCAGGGTTACCGTTTTGATTGCGGAATCTGGACAAACCACTCCTATCATCGCCCCACAGGCCCCTGCCCGGTCTGCGGAATCGAATAATAGTTAGCAAGGTTCAACCAGTTCTGGGATATCCTGGGCGGGATTATTAACTTTACGGGAGACCGGGTATGCAATCAGTTCTTTGGCCGGGAACGGCCTGAGCATTTTTAAAAGGGCTGCTTTATCTGTGGCGGGATCAAGCCATTTATCATAAACTTCCCGGGGAATAATGACCGGCATGCGCTTGTGCAATGACTTTACGAGGCTGTTCGGCTCAGTGGTCAGGATAGTGCAGGTTTCCAGCGGGCTTTCTCCTTTTTCCCAACATTCCCACAGGCCGGCCATAGAAAAAGGCCGTCCGTCTTTACGGCAGACGTAGTATGGCTGCTTGCCCCCTCCCTCTACCTTCCACTCGAAGAATCCGGTAGCAGGAATAAGCAATCTTCTTTTTTTGAAGGCATTTCTAAAGGAAGGCTTATCAGGTGCAGTTTCTGCGCGGGCGTTGATCAGACCGCTGCCAATATTTTCACGATCGGCCCAAAAAGGAATTAGGCCCCATTTCAGGCTGACCAGTTCTTTCTGCCCTGAATCAGGCGCAAGTCGTAAGGTCGGGATCTTTTGGGATGGAGCAATATTATAGCGCGGCGCCAGGTCACCGCGAATTTCTAAGTCATAAAGCATCTCAATAATCTTTTTATCTGCAGCCAGGGCAAATCTGCCGCACATTTATTACCCTCCC
>SKPU01000162.1 GCA_007119335.1 Syntrophomonadaceae bacterium | reverse complement strand
CCGCGAACCTTGTTCATTTCTCACATCCGGCGGTTTGGGGACAATGGGTTACGGTTTTCCGGCTGCGATCGGAGCAAAAATTGCTGATCCTGATAGTAGGGTGATTTGTATTACCGGACATGGAAGCTTTCAGATGAACATACAGGAGCTGGCAACCGCAGTTCACAATCAACTTGATATAATAATTGCCGTCATCAATAACGGTTATCTGGGGATGGTCCGTCAGTGGCAGGATATTTTTTACAACAAGCGATATTCTCAGACTGCTTTGCCTGGTAATCCTGACTTTGTGAGGGTTGCTGAAGCGTATGGCGTTAAAGGTTTATGCGCTTCAAATGTCCAGGAGGCAACTGATGCGATCGAAAAGGCTTTGAGTATAAAAGGACCGGTTCTAATAAATTTTTTAGTCGAGCCAGAAGAAAATGTTTATCCGATGGTAGCGCCGAATTGTCCTATCAACGATATTATTGTCGGGGGTGAGTAATCTTGAAACACGTTCTGGCCGTGCTTGTAGAAGATAAGCCCGGTGTTCTGTCCCGGGTAGCCGGTTTGTTCAGCCGCCGGGGTTTTAACATTGACAATATTGCTGTGGGCGAAACTATCACCCCCGGCATTTCAAGGATGACCATTACATTAGAAGGCAGTGAGACAATTGTTGAGCAGGTAGCCAAGCAGCTCCACAAGCTGGTGAATGTGCTAAAGGTTAGCAACTTGTCCAAAGAACCATCTGTAAGCCGGGAATTGATGTTAATTAAGGTTAAAGCTGAAATGGGAAGTCGCAGCGATATTCAACAAATTGTAGAAACTTTTCGGGGCAAGGTGGTCGATGTGTCTCCGGATTCAATGGTTATTGAAGTTACCGGAAACGAAGAAAAGATGGAAGCGATTAAGCTTCTCCTGCAGGATTTTGGAATCAGAGAAATTGTCAGAACCGGGAAGATAGCCGTGCTGCGCGGATCAAAGGTAACCGGGGAATTTTAAAATAAAGAGGCAGGAGGAAGACATACAATGAGGAATAGCAATAATTCTACAATGGTTGAAAAAATCTTGGCTGCTCATGCGGATAAAGAGAAAGTTGCTCCCGGAGATCTGGTTAATGCCCGGGTAGACTTGGCTCTCGGTAATGATATTACTGCTCCGGTGGCAATCAGGGAATTTATGCGGTTTGGGCTGGACAGAGTATTTGATCCTGATAAAATTGTTTTGGTTCCGGATCATTTTACGCCAAATAAAGACATAGCTTCAGCTGAGCAGGCTGCGGCACTGCGTAACTTTGCAAAGCAGTATGCTATTAAAAATTATTTTGAAGTAGGCAGAATGGGAATTGAGCATGCCCTTTTGCCAGAACAGGGATTGGTTTGGCCGGGGATGGTAATAATCGGAGCTGATTCACATACCTGTACTTATGGAGCGCTCGGTGCTTTTTCCACCGGAGTGGGCAGTACTGATCTGGCAGCAGCTATGGCACTAGGTGAAGCATGGTTTAAGGTGCCCCCGACAATGCGTTTTGAATATGAAGGAAAGCTTCCACCTTATGTGGGAGGAAAAGATCTTATATTATATACAATTGGCCAGATAGGAGTAGATGGGGCACGCTACCGTGCCATGGAGTTTGTAGGGTCTGCAGTGGACAATCTATCTATGGATGGCCGTCTGACCATGGCCAACATGGCTGTTGAAGCTGGTGGAAAGTGCGGCTATATCCAGCCTGACGAAATCACCTTGGAATACCTTAAAGGTCGGGTAGTTGGTGATTACACTGCAGTATATAGTGATCAGGATGCCGGTTATGAAAAAATATATAAATTTGATGTTTCTGATCTGGAGCCACAGATAGCTTTTCCTCCATCGCCTGACAATGTCCGGCCTGTCTCTGAAGCCTCCGGTATCGATATACAGCAGGTCGTGATTGGCTCTTGCACCAACGGGCGGATTGAGGATTTGCGTCTTGCGGCATCAGTTATTAAGAATAAGCGGGTCCACCCCGAAGTCAGATTGCTGATTATTCCTGCCACCCAGGATATTTACCGCCAGGCCATGGAAGAAGGACTTTTAAAAATCTTTATTGAAGCAGAAGCGGCTGTAAGCACTCCTACCTGCGGTCCCTGCCTCGGAGGCCATATGGGCATTCTGGCCCGTGGAGAAAAAGCACTGGCTACAACAAACCGTAACTTTGTAGGCCGAATGGGGCACCCCGAAAGTGAAGTATACCTCTGCAATCCTGCAGTAGCCGCTGCGTCAGCTGTAACTGGGACAATAGTAGATCCGAAGGAGGCAATATAATGATTTTTGAAGGCAAGATCTGGGTTTTTGGTGATAATATTGATACTGATGCTATTGTAGCCGCCCGCTATTTGAGCACTTATGATCCCGCAGAACTGGCAGAACATTTGATGGAAGATATAAAACCTGATTTTTCCGGGCTTGTCTCATCGGGGGATATCATTGTGGCCGGCAATAACTTTGGTTGTGGCAGCTCACGTGAACATGCGCCACTGGCTATAAAGGGGGCCGGAGTTTCCTGTGTGATTGCTCGCAGTTTTGCCCGTATTTTTTTCCGTAATGCGATAAACATCGGTTTGCCCATTTTGGAATGCTCGGATGATTTGTCGCACCTTCAATCGGGAGAAGACCGTTTGCAGGTTAACCTGGATGAGGGATTAATAACTCACCTCCAGACCGGAGATGCTTATAAATCTGCCCCCTTTCCTCCTTTTATGCAGGAAATAATCAGTCGGGGTGGACTGGTGGAATATGTAATGCTGCGTATTGAAAATGAAAAATAGATTTCAGGGCCAGGCAGGCCCCAGGAATTTCGCAAGCGGATCCGCAAGCGGATCTTTGAAAATTAAAGTATTCCTATGTTGCAGAATAAAGGGCAATATGCTATGATTTGAATTCGGAGAAAGCATGATCAAGGAGGCTAAAATAAATGAAAACAGATATACATCCGCAATACAATTGTGCCCAGGTCAGCTGTGCTTGCGGAGAATCATTTGAAGTCGGTTCCACCAGGGAATCCCTAAAAGTGGAAATATGTTCCAAATGCCATCCGTTTTTCACCGGTAAGCAAAAATTTGTTGATACCGGCGGGCGTGTGGAACGTTTTAACCGTAAGTATGGTATGTAAGCCGGAAGCAGGGCATCCGTGCTCTGCTTTTTTCTTGTAGTGTGCCGCGTCCGTTGATAGTAATGCCGAGGTGAATGTAAATGCAGGATAAGTTGGAACTAATTGAGAAGCGCTATAATGATCTCGAACAAATGCTCAGTGATCCAAAAATGATGGAGCAGCGCGATGAGTGGCGAAATATGTCTAAGGAATTAGCTTCTATTGCCCCGGTTGTTGAATTGTCGCGACAACATAAAGCAGTGAACAGGCAGATTGAAGAAGCTGAAGAAATGCTGCGGGGCAGTGAAGAAAAGGAGATGGAAGATTACCTCAAAGCTGAAGTCGAGGGACTCGAAGAAGAGAAGCAAAGAATAGAAGCCGAGCTCAGGGAACAATTGCTTCCCAAGGATCCATATGATGAGAAAAATGTATTTGTTGAAATCAGGGCCGGTACCGGCGGAGATGAAGCTGCGCTTTTTGCTGCTGATTTGTTGAAGATGTATTCACGTTTTGCCGAACAGAATAACTATAAGGTTGAAATTGTCGAATCGCACCCCACTGATATCGGTGGCTATAAAGAAGTGACCCTTGGTGTGGCTGGTAAGGGAGCTTACAGCCGTTTAAAATATGAAAGTGGTGTTCACCGGGTCCAACGAATACCAAGCACTGAATCCGGCGGACGAATTCATACTTCTGCAGCTACTGTTGCTGTGCTTCCTGAGGTTGAAGATGTTGAAGTGGAAATTAATCAACAGGATTTGCGGGTTGACACATTTTGTTCAACCGGCCCGGGAGGACAAAGCGTCAATACAACCCAGTCAGCTATTCGCATTACCCACGAACCGACCGGAATCGTGGTTAGTTGTCAGGATGAGAAGTCACAGCTGCAGAACAAGGAAAAGGCAATGCGTATTTTACGCAGCCGGCTGCTGGATAAATATATTTCTGAACAGAATGCCGAGCAGGCTGAAGCTAGAAGAACTATGGTTGGCAGCGGTGACCGCAGTGAAAGGATCCGGACTTATAATTTCCCGCAAAACCGGGTTACCGATCACCGGATTAATCTTACTTTGCATAAGCTGGATTTAGTCTTAGATGGGCATATTGATGAGATTATCGAAGAATTGATTGCCAATGAACGAGCGGAAAAGCTGAAAGAAACAGGGAGCTGAACAGGAATTGAAAGCTCTAACTATTAAGGAAGCTCTGCAGAGAGCTTCTTTTTGCTTGCAGCAGGCCGGGATAGAACAAAATGTTGACGAAGCAGAAATTTTACTGGCTCAGATCTTGAACATTGACCGGCTGCAATTATTCCTTAATCACACCCGGGAAATTACTAATCAAACCGCTTCCCTTTATCGGGAAGTTGTAGAACGCCGGTGTCAGGGTGAACCGGTGGCGTATATAAGCGGTGAAAAGTATTTTTATGGTAGGCCGTTTATAGTCAATGAAGAAGTCTTAATCCCCAGGCCGGAAACCGAACTAATTATTGATGGCGTTATGGAACGGGCAGGGAAACAATATAAGGCAACTGGGCAGGGGGTTAAATGTGTTGACCTGGGAACCGGCAGTGGGGTAATAGCTGTTACCCTAGCTCTTTTGTTGCCAAAAGCTGAGGTGTGGGCCATAGACATTTCAAACGCGGCTCTTCATACTGCAAGACTTAATGCAGCCAGATATAATGTTCAGGAAAAAATACGCTGGTGCCGTGGAAGCTTTTTTGATCCCCTTGACGGATTGGCCAATAAACCACAATTCAACTTAATAGTTTCCAACCCACCTTACCTGACCAGCCATGATTTGCAGAATTTACCTGATCATATAAGACAATATGAACCTGTACAAGCATTGTTTGGCGGGGAAGATGGTTTGGGTAGCTACCGAATGATCCTTGAGAGGTTACCGGAGTTCGCTGCTCAACCTGCCCTCGTTCTCATGGAAGCAGGTGCCGGCCAAAAAAAACAGATTGAAAAAATATACTCCAAAATCGGACTTTTTAAGTCAATAGCCTGGCGTTACGATCTAAATGGTTGGCCCAGGGTCATAGAAGCTTTAATTTAAACCTTCTCCGGTTGAAGTAATGGTTAGTTTGCCATGCTTGACCCCTTTAACTCCGATCAATCTGCTGGCTAAATCTCTTGCTTCTGATGCTTTCCCTTTAACAACCATTACTTCGAGACAATGGTCATGCTCCAGGTGGACATGCATTACTGAAACTATCATGCCGTGGTGCTTATGCTGCATTTCCAGGAGCAGGTCGCTTAACCCCCGGACATGATGGTTATAGATAATGGTAATCGTCCCGGCAACCTCTTCATCTTCCCGAGACCAGTCAAGTTCCACTAGTTGAGCGCGGATTAAATCCCTGATCGCTTCTGAGCGGTTTGGGTAACCGCGTTTTACTATCTCCTGATCCAGGCGGCCTAAAAGATCTTTTTCCATGGATATTCCGAAACGGATTAACCCGGACATTATCTAAACACCTCCGTAAATTGCTTCTGTAATTATAACATATTGTTTTTACCTGACTGGTCGACAGATAGTTATAATTAATAATTGGAAAGAAGAAGGTCTGAAACATTGAAAAAGAAATGCAGGTGCATTATAATGTTTACGGCACGGTGCATTCGCAAAACAGCTCAGCTCTAACTGGGAGGTTAAATATTGTTCTGGGAGATCGCCTTCACGACGCTAGGCGGGCTAGGTCTTTTTTTGTTTGGTATACAGATCATGGCCTCCGGTATGCAAAAAGCAGCAGGAGATCGGTTTCGACACATTTTGGAAGTATTAACTAATAAGCCGATTATAGGAGTGCTAACCGGGGTGCTGATCACAATCCTGGTTCAGAGCAGCAGCACTGCCAGTGTAATGGTAGTTGGGTTTGCCAATGCCGGGTTGATGAACCTTTCACAAGCGATCAGCGTAATCATTGGGGCTAACATTGGGACAACAGTTACTGCTCAAATAGTTTCCTTTGAGGTTTGGGTTATTGCGCTTCCTTCGATTGGTATCGGTTCGCTGTTAAACTTTTTTGGCCGCCGAAAGTTTCAACGTTACCTCGGGCAGACAATCCTTGGCCTTGGCCTACTATTCCTGGGTATGCAAACTATGTCCAGCGGTATGAGTCCCCTGCGAGAACTAGATGCATTCTATGATATGTTGATGCAGTTCAGCAGATATCCGATTTTAGGTATTCTGGCCGGCGCTATTTTTACAGCCCTCATTCAAAGCAGTAGTGCCGCGACCGGAGTTGTCATCGCCCTGACCATGCAGGATTTGATTCCCTTTGATTCGGCAGTTCCCCTGATTCTTGGTACCAATATCGGCACGAGCATCACAGCTATTATTGCTGGTATCGGAGCTAATGTGGCTGCGCGCCGCGCAGCAGCAGCTCATGTTGTATTTAATGTGGTTGGTGTAATCCTGGTTCTAATCTTTCTAAGTCCGTTCACTGATCTTGTTGTGCAAACAGCAGAGAGCGTCCCCCGCCAGGTTGCCAATACGCACACCGCTTTTAATATTTTTAATACTGTGGTTTTTCTTGTATTTTTAAAATATTTTAACCAGTTGATTTGCCGTATAATTCCCGGTGAAGATGAAAAGGTTGAATTTGGCCCTAAATATCTCGATTCACGTATTTTGAAAACCCCTGCTGTGGCTATCGGGGGGGCGAAACAGGAATTACTGCGCATGGCCGGCATTGCCCGGGAAATGTTGGATGAATCATTGCAGGTTTTCCTGAAAAAAGATTTAAAGAAAATGAAACATATTGATCAAATGGAAGAATTAGTAGATGGGCTGGAAAAAGAAATTAATGTTTATCTAGCGGAACTGTCCCAGCACTCCATGTCTCAGCAGCAAACTAAAATAATTAGTAATTTGATGTCTGCAGCTAATGATCTGGAACGTATTGGCGATCATGCGGAGAATATCATGCAGCTTGGAGAAATGAAGGTAGAAGAAAAGTTGCCATTTTCCAATATAGCTTTAGAAGAAATATCTGCTTTCAGCGATAAGATTAGCTCTATGCTTGAAAGAGCTATCATAGCTTTTGAAACTGATGATCGAGAACTTGCTTTAAAGGTTTATAATGAAGATAAAGAAATTGACAAGCAGGAAAAAGAGCTGCGTAATGATCATATTAACCGAATTAATACTAAAAAGTGCTATCCATCATCCGGAGTCATATACCTTGATCTTTTAAGTAACCTTGAGCGAGTTGGTGATCATGCAAAGAATATTGCTGAGTTAGTTTTTGAAGAATAAAGTCTACCTATTTTAACTGATAAGTTGATCTCTCTGCCCTAAGAAATGAGGATACAGCATGTCTCGTTCCCTGGTGAAAGTTAAAAGCACTTTACTGCTTGGAAAAGATCGTTTATCGATATCCAGGGCAGCTAAAATAATCAAGAAGGGTGGTCTGGTTGCTTTTCCAACTGAGACCGTTTATGGGTTGGGCGCTTCGGCTTTTAATGCTGATGCGGTTAAGAAAATTTACAAAGCAAAAGGGCGACCCCAGGATAATCCTTTAATCATCCATCTTTGTGATCGAGCTCAGCTGGATGAAGTTGCCACAGATGTGCCCCAGGCGGCTTACAGGTTGATAGAAAAGTTCTGGCCCGGTCCTCTCAGCCTTGTTTTGCCCCGTGCAGCAAATGTTCCGGCGGTGGTAAGTGCAGGTTTGTCTACGGTAGCGGTGCGGATGCCTGATCACCAGGCTGCTCTCGATCTAATCAAGGCTTCTGCAGTACCAATTGCTGCTCCAAGCGCAAACCGGTCCGGTAAACCAAGTCCCACTTCTTTTCGTCATGTCATTGAAGATCTGTCCGGTCGAATAGATGCTGTTATTAAAAGTAAAGACTGCATAGTTGGTATTGAATCAACTGTGCTTGATATGACAGCAATTAGGCCGGTTATCCTCAGGCCCGGGGGTGTTTCCCGGGAAGGGATTGAAATGACTTTAGGCAGTTCGGTTCTGGTGGCAGGACTTGAAATCTCGAGTGGGGGGCCAATATCCCCCGGTATGAAATATAGACATTATTCACCTCGGGCGCCCCTGATCTTAATTACCGGACCCGCAAAAAGGCGTCAGCGCTTGATAAATGCAATTAATGTATATTATCAAGGGCAGGGATTAAAAGTTGGTTTGCTAAATCAAATCATCACTGAAGATCCGGCTAAAAACTTAAGCGTTGAATACTTAGCTGCCCACTTGTTCCAGAGTCTTCGGAGGTTGGATCATCAGGGAGTGGACCTTATTCTTGCTGAAGAAACTGTTACCACAGGGATTGGACTTGCAGTAATGAATCGCCTTAGAAAAGCCGCCACAAGGGTTTTGAGAGTCTAAGGAGGGACAAATTAACATG
>SKPU01000007.1 GCA_007119335.1 Syntrophomonadaceae bacterium | reverse complement strand
TACTCATTCCTACTGCAGTCTCCATTTTGCGCGATACTCCCAGGAAAGGACAAATTCCAAAGAAGCGGTGCAAAACAAAGTTCTCTACCAGTATATAGATGAAAATAATTGATAATACTCTTTCCATAGCTACCTCCTCCTGCTACCGATAATTTCTTTCTTTAACTTAGGAAGTGTAAAGACCTGCTCTTTTCGGCGAAATTATAAATTGTACTTTTTAAAAATGATATTATTAATAGCCAGTAGAAGCCCCAGGGCGATAAAAGCTCCCGGGGGCTGAGCAAACAAGCCCATCGGTTCAAAAGCCTCGCCAAATAGGTGAATACTGCTTTCGGGCTCAGGACCAAGAATGGTTCCCTGTCCAAACACCTCACGAACTAACGAGAGAATACCGAGGGCTAAAGTGAAGCCTATCCCAACTCCTATCCCGTCTAACAACGAGCGCAGGATCGGCTTTTTACTGGCAAAAGCTTCCGCTCTGCCCAATATCATGCAGTTAACCACAATCAAAGGCACAAAAACACCCAGCGCGTCATAGAGGGCAGGTTGGAAGGCCTGCAAGACCATTTCAATGATTGTAACAAAGGTGGCTATAATCACAATAAAAATGGGGATCCGAACCTGGGCTGGAATAAAATTCTTCAAACTGGCAACAACCACGTTGGAGGCAATCAAAACAGCCGTTGCAGCAAGTCCCATTCCAAGACCGTTTATAAGAAAGGCGGTGACCCCGAGAACCGGACACATCCCCAGCAGCAATCGAAATACAGGGTTTTCTTTAATGATCCCTCTCGATAGATCCTGGACATAAACATTACTCTCCTTCATTGTTATTGTCACCTCCATTATCCTCTGCCTCGTCTTCTATTTCTGGCGCAGCATCTGCCAGAGCTTTTTTGACAGCATCAACAATTCTTTCAGCAGTTAATGTCGCGCCAGTTTGCGTATCGACTTCTACCCGCTGTTCCTCGACAATTCGTTCCGGGATTTCCGGGTAGCTATCTACAAAGTAAGCTTCAGTTTCATTTTGCTCGGGCACATCGACCCTAACGATTTCTCCATTCTCAACTTCAACTTCAACAGTTAATACTCCATGAGTTCCATCCACGCTTGCCTCGTAAACCCCGTCAGGAATCTCCGATACATCAATATATTCTCTTTCTTCGCCTAAAAATTGCTCAGCTATAGTATTTACAGTACGGCGTATTGAACTAAGCATCGCACCTGTGCTTAGCGTAGCTCCACTCACCGTATCTACGTCTTCTCCATCTTCAAGCGGATCATCATAACCTTTACCAACAAATTGTTCTTGAAACTGATCGGTTTCGATCACATCACCGATTCCCGGCGTTTCAGTATGGGATACTATAACGATGCCCTGGATTACCCCTTCGGCATCCACTGCCAGATTATATCTGATGGCACCATCATAACCCTGAGTTTCAATGGTTCCCATAACCCCTAGCTCTTCACCATCCTGGTCATAAATCAAATCATATTGATTGCTATCTATCTCTTTTGTTTGAAAATCTTCAACTGCAGGAAAAAATCTTTCAATTGCTTCGTAGTATTCTCTTTCCTGCCGCTCAAGAATAACCGGTTCCGTGATATTGTGCACACCGGTTAGTAAAGAAGCAGAGAGAGCCGCTACCATAGCCAAAGTTAAAGACATTTTTAAGATATCACGCACTCTCATTCACCTCCCCAAACCTTTGAGGTATAGTAAAATTATCAATAATCGGAGTAAATGCATTCATTATCAAAATAGCGTAAGTAACCCCTTCCGGATAAGTGCCCCAGAATCGGACCGCCATTGTAATTAAACCACAGCCAATACCAAAAATTAGCCGACCATTAGGAGTAACCGGGGTGGTAACCAGGTCAGTGGCCATATATATAGCCCCGAGCATAACTCCTCCGGCCAGTACATGAAATAAGCCCGTCATCAAATGGTTTCCATAAAAACCACCACCCAGTACAAGGCCAAGCAAAAAAATAGTCCCGATAAAACCGACCGGGATACGCAGGTCAATATGTCCCTTGTAAACCAGCCATATTCCACCAATAAGCAAGGCCAGACCTGAAGTTTCACCCAGACATCCGGCCATGTTACCGATAAACATTTCTGGAAGACTAAGCATTACTGCTTTTTCCGGGACTGACAAAACTGTTGCACCGGTTACCGCAGAAACATCTGCACCAAATGCAAATGGCTGAGGAGAAGGCCATATATCGCCGGCCATATGACCTCCCCAGGAAACAACCAGAATGGCCCGTCCGACCAGCGCCGGGTTAAAAATATTGTAACCAATCCCCCCAAAAACCTGCTTTCCGATAATAATCGCCGAAGCAGAACCTACAACAGTCAACCACCAGGGAGCTGCAGCAGGAAGAGTCATAGCTAAAAGCAAGCCGGTAACTGCTGCGCTGCCATCACTAAAAACATCCCGCTTACGCAACCACAATGCTTCGACAATCATGGCAGTTCCCACTGCGAGAACCATCGTTATTAACGCCCGGTAACCAAATAATAATACAGCCATGAGGGCTGCCGGAAAAAGAGCAATCAGGACATCGAGCATAATACTTTGCACTGATTCATTTGAACGTATATGGGGTGACGAAGACACAATTAGCTTTTCGTAGATTTTAATCACTTCCCTTCCCTGTTAGCGGTCTATTTCCTTTTTCTATTCATTATTTCAGCTTTGCCAATTCTAATCCATTGGACCAGCGGTATTTTCGACGGGCAGACATAAGAACAGCAACCGCACTCAAAACAATCCAGTGCATATAATTTTTCCGCTCGCTTGTAATCGCCATGTTCAGAAGCCTGAGCTATCGAGGTCGGCAGTAATTGGACCGGACAGGCGCTGACACATTTGGAACACCGGATGCAAGGACTACTTTCAATCAGATATGCATCATCTGCTGTCAGGGCCAGAATACCGGAAGTTCCTTTAATAATAGGAACATCAGCGCCGGGCTGAGCCAAACCCATCATTGGCCCACCCATAATCAATTTGTGCAGTGACTCATTAAGCCCTCCGCTAAAATCGATGACATCACTGGCCAGAGTCCCAATTCTGACCTTAAGATTAGAAGGCTTGTTCACAGCTGCGCCGGTCACAGTCAGCACCCTCTCAATTAAAGGCTTTCCTTCACGAATGGCCTCGCTCAGAGCTACTGATGTCCCTACATTGTGGTTAACCACGCCAACTTCAAGGGGCAAAGCACCCGGGGGAACTTTTCTCCCGGTAGCAGCATAAATCAACATTTTTTCTGCACCCTGCGGGTATTTTGTATTCAGGGGACAGACTGTAATATTCTCTTCTTCAGATACCAGTTCTTCCATAGACTGCAGCGCATCGGGTTTATTGTCTTCAACACCAATAATCCCTTTTTCTGCTCCTAACGCTTTAATCATTGCTTTTAATCCGTAGACTATTTCTTCAGACTTCTCAAGCATTACCCGGTGATCTGCTGTTAAATAGGGCTCACATTCAGCACCGTTAATAATCACAACATCTATCGGTTTGTCTGAAGGAGGTGACAACTTGACATGCGCAGGGAAAGTTGCTCCGCCCAGCCCTACAATGCCAGCTTCACGGGCTATTTTGCGGATCTCCTCTGCCGAAAGGTCATTTAGATCACCCTGCGGTTTTATATTTTCATCCCATTCATCACGACCATCAGATTCTATAGTTACCGCTGTTACTTTTGTCCCCATCGGGTGATTATACAGTCCGATATCCGTTACTGTACCGGATACAGATGAATGAATTGGCGAAGAAACAAACCCCTCGTGATCTCCAATTTTTTGTCCAACTTTAACCTCGGCTCCTTTTTCAATCTTTTTCACTTCCGTAACAAGTTCACAGGGCGCGCCAATATGCTGCTGCATCGGGATTACCACTTTCTGTGGAGGCGGCATCTGAACAATATCCAACGACGAAGTGGACTCTTTCATATACTCTGGGTGAATCCCTCCTGCAAATTTCGCTTTGGCCATTAACTATGTTCACCTCTCTATGTAATTATATTGTAAATATTAATTGTCACATACCTGCTAAACATCTTTACTTTGTTTCGTTAAATAACCGTAAAGTCCTTCCCGAAATTACTCATTTTATCCAAGTAAAACAAAATATAATAAATCATTTATTTAGATATATTCAATCATTTCCAACTATTTTTATCGCCACTATCATATTACATAAAAACTTGCTTCCAATATGCCCTGGCATCACTGACCGTATAAAATGAGCCGGTTACTAAAACCAGGTCTTCGGGACTGGCCAGGTCCATACCTTTTTCCAGGGCTGCTCCCACATCTTCTATAACCCGGATCTGCTGCTTTCTATAGCCAAGTACATTTAAAGCCAGGTCAGCAATTTGTCGGGGTTCTGCGGCCCGTGGAATAGCCGCCCTGGTAAATATGACCTGATTACACATGGGTAAAATGCTTTCTAACATCGCCTGTCCATCTTTATCGGCCATAATTCCAAAGACCATGATCAGCTGCCGGTAGCAGAAATATTCCGGTAGCGCTGCAGCCAAATTATTTACAGCCGCAGGATTATGGGCCCCATCCATAACAACCTTTGGTTTGTTTTTCATTAATTCCAGGCGGGCAGGCCAGTCCACTGTTGATAATCCGCGGTATATCGCCTCTTCATCAATCTTAAAACCCGAATCGACCAGCAATTCAGCAGCAGCCAGGGCAGTTGTTGCATTTGTCAACTGATAAATCCCACGCAACGGTATAAATAAATTCTTTAAGGTGGTATTGAAACCATGGTAATTAAATATTTGCCCCTCTTCAGTCACTGACTGCCGGATAAAAGTCGGGCAGGCTGTCTCTTTGTCATAATTTAAAGGGTCAGGAAAAGTGCGATAAAGAGGGGCTTTTAGCTGATTTGCCCTTGACTTGACCACTTCAAGCACTTTTTGATTTTCAACAGCAGTAAGCACCGGTATATTTTTCTTAATGACTCCTGCTTTTTCAGCTGCTATAGCTTCTACTGTGTCACCAAGAACATCAGTATGTTCGAGGGATACATTAGTAATAACACTTAAGAGAGGGGTCACAATATTTGTTGCATCAAGCCGCCCCCCCAAACCAACTTCCAAAACAACCAGATCAACATTCCTGCGCGCAAAATAAATAAGCGCCAGGACAGTAACCACTTCAAACTCAGTAGGCTGTCCAAAGCGTTGATCAGAACTAACCTTTTCAACAACAGGCTTAACCTGGTTGACCAGACTGGTCAGTTCTTCATGGTCAATATCATACCCATTAACAGACATGCGGTTAGTAAAGGAGAGCAGATAAGGTGAAGTATAAAGTCCAACCTGGTAACCTGCCGCGCTAATCACGGAAGCAAGAATGGCTGCAGTCGAACCTTTTCCATTTGTGCCGGCGATATGAACAAATCGGACTTCGTGGTGAGGGTTGCCAACCAATTCCAGCATAGCCGAAATTCGTTCCAAACCGGGTTTACTGCCAAACCGGCTCAGCCCATGAATCCATTCCAATGCTGCGTTATATGACTGCTCATTTTTCATTAACTACTTAACTCCTGCAATCTTTGCCGCAACTTGTTCAACTTTTCTCCCTGTTCTTCACGGCGGTTCTTTTCTTTTTCAATTACTTCAGCAGGGGCTTTTTCCCGAAAACCAATGCTCTGCAATTTTCCTTCAGTTTTTTTAATTTCAGCTTCTACCTGAGAAAGTTCTTTTTTAAGACGGGTTAATTCAGCCTCCAGATCGATAACCCCCTCCAGGGGCAGATATACTTCGATCCCTTCACCAAGAATAGCTGCCAGAGCCTGTTTTGGTTTGGCTATTTCCGGATCAACGGTAATCGGATCAGCAAAAGCCAACTCCTTGATATGATGAGACTCATCTTCCAAGCAGGTTGCAGCATCTCCTCCTGCCCGGACTATGACAGGAGCTTTTTTACCCGGAACTAGCTGGACCTGGCTGCGCAAGTTTCTGATCGCTCTGACTACTTCCTGAACCAGGGCAAAATCTTTAGCATCTTGAGGAAACTCTAAACTCTTTGCGCTTTGAGGCCAGGCAGCAATAAGCAGGGCTTCCTCTTGCCGGTTGGGCAGTTTCTGCCAGATTTCCTCGGAAATAAAGGGCATAATAGGGTGCAGAAGGCGCATCACTCCATCAAGAAGAAAAACTAGCAAACTGCGGTTGCGCTGTCGATCTTCTTCCGCCTCCGGCCGGTTATCTTTAAGATATAAGTAATACTTACTCATTTCCAGATACCAATCACAAAAATCATTCCATAAATATTCATAAACCGCACGGGCAGCCTCACCCAGTTCATATTCGTCAAGAAGCTCGTCAACCTTTTTAACTGTTTCATTGAAACGATGGAGTATCCAGCGATCAACCCTTTTTAAATTCTGCGGCAATTGCTCAGGATCAAAAGGAACAAACGATTGATGACCATCTTCATCCTGTCCAAGATTCATCAGCACGAAGCGAGAAGCGTTCCATATTTTGTTTGCGAAATTACGCCCGGCTTCAACACTTTCCTGCCTGAACCGCTGATCATTTCCGGGGGTCTGACCGGTAACCAGGGTAAAGCGTAATGTATCAGCCCCGTAATTTTCAATTACTTCTAAGGGATCAACCCCGTTACCAAGCGACTTACTCATCTTGCGGCCCAGGGCATCCCGAACCAGGCCGGTAATATAAACCGTCTCGAAAGGAACCTGTTCTTTAAAAGCCAGTCCCATAAACATCATGCGCGCCACCCAGAAGAAAATAATATCATAGCCGGTGACCAGGACACTGGTTGGATAAAAATGCTCCAGATCATAAGTTTGCTCCGGCCAACCCAGGGTTGAAAACGGCCAAAGAGCGGAACTGAACCAGGTATCCAAAACATCGGGGTCCTGCTTCAAAGCACTGTCGCCGCAAGCGGGGCAGTTTTTCGGTTCTTGATAATCAACTATAACTTCACCACAAGAACAGTACCAGGCCGGAATGCGATGTCCCCACCAAATCTGACGGGAAATACACCAGTCTCGAATATTTTCAAGCCAGTCCTGGTAAATCCGTGTGAACCGTTGAGGGACAAAACGGGTCTGACCATCTTTAACAGCGTCAATAGCCGGTTCAGCTAAAGGCTTCATTTCCACAAACCACTGGCGGGAGATTAGTGGCTCCACTACCGTGTCGCAGCGCTGGCAATGGCCAATAGAATGCTCATAATCTTCAATTCGATTGATTAGCTCAAGCGCTTTTAAATCTTCAATCACTTTTTCACGGCAATCAAAGCGGTCCATCCCTTCATAAGGCCCGGCTGCCCTGGTCATTTTAGCATCTTCACCGATTACTTTAATGATTTCTAGGCTATGGCGCTGACCGATAGCAAAGTCATTGGGATCATGACCGGGAGTCACCTTAACCGCTCCGCTGCCGAACTCAGGATCAACATAATCATCAGCTACAATCGGTATTTCACGGTTCAGCAAGGGAAGGATTACTTTCTCCCCCACCAGATCACGATAACGTTCATCATCAGGATGCACGGCTACTCCACTATCACCTAACATCGATTCGGGACGGGTAGTAGCTACGGTTATATTTCCCTGACCGCTGGCCAGGGGATAAAGAATGTGGGTAATCGTGGAGGCTTCCTCTTCGTGTTCCACTTCAATATCTGACAGTGCGGTCGAACAACGAGCACACCAGTTGATCATGTAGTCCCCACGATAGATCAACCCGCGCTTGTATAGATCAACAAATACTTTACGCACAGCCTTTGAACAACCTTCATCCATAGTAAAACGCTCCCTCGACCAGTCACAGGAAACGCCCAGGCGGTGCAGCTGCCTCGTTATTCTCTGATGGTAAGTATCTTTCCACGCCCAGACCCTTTCTAAAAAGGCTTCACGGCCTAATTCACGGCTGTTGATGCCTTCTTCCGCCAAATGCTTTTCAACTACATTCTGGGTAGCAATCCCGGCGTGATCACAACCTGGTAACCAAAGGGTATCATAACCCTGCATACGCCGCCTACGGATTAAAACATCCTGCACAGTATTATTCAGGGCATGACCCATATGTAAAGATCCGGTTACATTTGGAGGGGGGATAACGATTGTAAAAGGTTCCTTTTCAGGATCCCCAGATGCTTGAAAGTAATTCCCTTCCAACCAATACTGGTATTTTTCTAATTCAACTGTATGGGGATCATAAACAGTCGGCAGCATTTTCTCAGTCATTTGGTCACCTCTTTGTAAGTAGTGATAGCTCACACCCGGCCACCGGCATCTATAAATTTCTTATTCCAGTATTACAAATATTATTATTTTACAGGAGGAAAGTCAATGGCTTGAGAAGTCAGAAGATTTTAAAGCTTGCTCTGACAAATAATATCTTTCATCTCCAACCTTAAGAACTATCTCCATTTGAGTTAACATATCAAAGAAATATGGTTTATCGTCCCTGAGCTTGAATGCTCTTTCAAAAAAACTGCGCTCAGCAATACTGCGCAGGCCTAACTCTTCCTTGGATTTTGCGCTATCCGGATCTAATGCATTATTTTCCCTAAACATTTTAATTACCTTTTGAACAGTCCGCTTCATCCTGTATCTT
>SKPU01000244.1 GCA_007119335.1 Syntrophomonadaceae bacterium | reverse complement strand
GATCTTCCCGATGACTGGGTTTGCCCGGTCTGCGGAGTAGGAAAAGAAGAATTTGAAAAAATTTAAACAAGGATCAAAAATAAAAGTATAGGGATCTGCTTAAGGTGGGGAGGATATTTTCTTCCTCTTTTTTTTGCAGTTTTTAGCACCCCTGTTCCGGTCCGTCTTCTTCCTGTCGGTCTGGATCGAGGCCCAGCGCTTTTACCAGGTGGACTATCCCGACAACCTCTTTTAGTTCAACAACAAAAGCAACTCCCGTGCCCGGTTGATTCATTCTTCCGGCCTTTTTGACCTCTTCCAGAACTTTTTGTGTTTTATGCTGCTGAATTATGGTCAGAATGACTTCTTTTTCTGGTTCGATGGGAATGCCCATTAATTTTTTTTGCTCATGAATGCCGCTGCCCCGGGCTGGTATAACTGTTGCTCCCTCGGCGCCTGCGCTTTTAGCAGCTTTTACTATCCTTTCACAGCACCCTTTTTTTACAATAGTTACGATCAAATCATGTTTTGGAATCTCGGTCATTATTATTAGCCTCCTCGCTATTATTTTTGTTAGCCCCGGCTTCCTGACCGTTGGATACGTTGTTTGCCGCAGGCGGTTCTTCAATTTCTTCTTCCGGTTCATCTTTTTCCTGGTTTTCTTTACTTTCCAGCTCCTCATCTACACGATTATCTCCGGATTCGTCCAGCTCTGCATCTAAATCCTCGCCATATGGGTCTGGTTCAGCATCTTCTTCCGGGTATAAGAAGCCCAGCAGCATAACCATGATAATCGGGGCGAGAGCGACCAGGGCAATCAACCCAAAACCGTCAATGACAGCATCGCGCCCTTCCATTGTATCAGCAGCGCCGATAGCAAGGGCCATAATAAATGTAACGGTCATCGGCCCGGTTGCCACGCCACCGGAGTCAAAAGCTATCGCGGTAAAAGAGGGTTTGGAAAAGATCATTAAAATTATGGCCAGCATGTAGCCCGGGATAATTATATAATAAAAAGGAATACCGTAAACAATTCTTGTCATCGCAAGGGCAATGAAAATGCCGACAGCCAGGCAAAGCGTATAGAGGATAACACTGCTTTTAATAGAACCGCTGGAACTGTCTTCCACCTGGCGGGCAAGAATACGGACAGCAGGTTCAGCGAGGGTGGCCACAAAACCAAGCACAAAACCGATTGGTATCAATATCCAACGGTCCACCATAGCGCCCATAATAGCACCCATTTCAGTTCCCACAGGCATAAATCCTATTTTAACTCCCTGCAGGAAAAGGGCCAGTCCGGCAAAAGCAAACAGAACTCCTTTTAAAAGGTTCAATAATAGATTTTTGGGCAGCTTATAAACAAGCACAAAGAGCAGAAACATGCCCACCACAGGAAGTACGGCTGTTAAAACTTCCAGGAGAACTTCATCGAATCCATAGATAATGAAACTGAAGTTCATCCGTAAAGCACCCCCAAAATTAGAACCCCGATTACCGGACCAATTGAGGCAAGGCCGATTAAGCCGAACGTATCTGATACTCCTGATTTACCCCCGAGGACGGAAGTAGCGCCTACTCCAAGGGCCAGGATAAAGGGCACGGCCATCGGCCCGGTGGTAACTCCGCCCGCATCAAAAGAAATTGCCACAAAGTCGGGAGGAACAAAAAATGATAAAATAACGATCATGACATAACCGGCAGCTAAAAAATATGCAATCGGTACTCCCAAAAGAATACGCAGGATAGCAACGGTTACAAAAATACCAACCCCAAGGGACACAGCAGTAATAAGAATGCCAGATCCAATCGCTCCGCCCGAGGCAAAGTCAACCTGGTGGGCCAGGACCCTCACGTCAGGTTCGGCTACGGTGACTACAAAACCAAAAATAAATGCGGCGAATAGCAAGATGGCCACTGAACCGCGGGTTACTAACTCTGATCCGACCATATGACCGATTGGCAGCAAACTGATGCGGACTCCTACCAGGAAAAGAAAAAGACCGCTGGTCACCATGATGGCGCCGACAATAAACTGCCAGAAAAGTTCGATCGGAGTGTGAAGTATAAAAAACTGGATTAATGTTATAACTAGCACAATCGGGACTACGGCTTGTAGAACCTCATATAAAATTTCTCTGACGTCATTGATCATTTAATTCTCCCCAGTGAATTAAAATTATCAAGATAAATAATATCTTAAAATAGCTGCACTGTCCAGTTGACTGAGCAGTTTAACCTCGTCAATATTTTGGTAAGTCATCTGGATGATCAGTTAAAAGTATGTTATGATTCGCACAGTCACAAAACTAGGTTGGAAAGGATAACTAGCTGTGGATAAGAACAATCCCTTAGGACAAGAACTGCGAGAACCTGACTCTGAATGGATAAATTTGCTCCAAAAGGATCTTAATCAGGCTCAATTTGATTTTGCAACAGCCGGAGACCCGGCTTTGCTGGGTCTGGCCGGTCCGGGCTCCGGTAAAACCAGGGCCTTGATTTACCGGGCCGCTCACCTGATAAAATGCGGGTTCCAACCCGAAGAATTATTGCTGCTCACCTTTACCAACAAGGCGGCCGGTGAAATGAAGGAACGCCTGGAAAGTTTGCTTAAATTTTTACCGGGCAGCTTATGGGCCGGGACATTTCACAGCATTGGGGCGAGAATTCTCAGAAGACATGCGCACCTGATGGGCCGAACCCCTAATTTTTCGATCTTTGATGAAGATGACAGCAGGGCTGCCATGAAGCTGATTCTGACCTCTTTATCAGTAGATGATGAAGATCGCAAGTTGATTATGCAGCGCGGCCTGCTTGGGCGAATTATCAGCCAGGCCCGTAATTCAGGTTTAACAATCAAAGAGGTAATGGAAGAAGACTATCCCTACCGTCTTGAATTCCTGGAAACAATTAATAATGTAGCTGACATATATGAGCAGAAAAAGCGAGAAAGTAACGCTTTTGATTTTGATGATCTATTACTTTGCTGGCTGGAACTTTTTGAAAATAATCCTCAAATCTGGGATCAATACCGACGGCGTTTTAAACATGTTCTGGTAGATGAGTTTCAGGATACCAATGTTATCCAGGCCAGGATTATTGATTTGTTTGCCGGGTCATCTTCTATTTGTGTAGTTGGAGATGATGCGCAGTCAATTTATGCCTTCCGTTATGCGCAGATCGGCAATATTTTATCCTTTCCTGAAAAATATGATCGCTGCCAGCTGGTGCGCATGGAGCAGAATTACCGAAGCAGCCCGGAGATTGTTGAATTGGCTAATTGCTCGATCAGTCATAACCGCGACCAGCTGCCCAAAAAACTCTTTTCCAATAATCCTTCCGGCGCGATGCCGGTAGTGGCTAAAGTCTATGATTCCCGGCAGGAAGCGTCTTTTGTTTTACAAAGCATCTGGGAATTGCAGAATAACGGGGTGCCCTTAGATGAAATTGCGGTGCTCTACCGCAGTTCATATCTGACCCCCGAGGTGGAGTTTGCCCTTGCTCGCAAGGGAATCAGTTACCGCACTTACGGGGGGATCAAATTTTTCCAAAAAGCGCATGTCAAAGATCTGCTCGCCTATTTAAAAGTTATCTATAACCCTCATGATGAACATGCCTGGCGCCGGGTTGCCACTCTCCAGCAGGGCCTGGGGCCGGCTACTTTTAATAAATTGTGGACTAAGCTTAAACAGCACACCAACCCCCTTGAGTCAGCTTTAGAAGGCAAGGAGACTCCTGCCAGGGGAAAAGAGGGCTGGGCGGCGCTTTGCAGTACACTAAACGCTATTTATCACGGTAACCATGAATATGTGCCCGGTTTGATTAATAAGGTTTTAACCGATAACTATGATCAGATCTTGCAGCAAAATTATCCCGATCAATACGAAGATAGATTTCGCGGCATTGAAAGGCTGGCTATTTACGCTGAACGCTTCGAAACCCTGGCTACTTTCCTGGAATCACTGGCCCTGGAGGAATCAGTGTTTGCTGACACTACTGCCGGCCCGGCAGATTCAGGGGAACAACTTACTTTGTCAACCATCCACAGCGCAAAGGGTAAGGAATGGGATAGTGTATTTATCATCGGCATGAACCAGGGACAATTTCCCAGTCAGCGAGTGGGGCCGGAAAGTTTAGATGAAGAGCGGCGTTTATTTTACGTGGCTTCCACGAGAGCCCGCAATTACCTGTTTTTAACCACCTACCGGGAGGATTATCGTAATTACGGGGCTGTTTCGGAAGGACCATCCCAGTTTTTAAGGGAACTGCCTACAGAATGTTATGAACTGTTCAATTTTGATAGCGAATTTTAAAAGGTTGCGCTAGATGAATATTTTAATAAGCAGGTCGGCGCTTATGTTCAGATGGTTGATCAATAATCAGGTTTGGCTCAGTCGTAAATTTGACAAGGTATTGCCGTATAAGTTTAGAGTGGATGGGAATTATGACTTTCAGGAAAACATTGTTCCAGCCTGTTTAAAAGAAAACATGGTCGTTTATGACGTCGGAGCAGGAAAACGCCCTTTATTAAACTCAAAAGTTAAAGAACAGCTTAATCTCAGGGTAGTCGGCCTTGATATCGAACAGGAAGAACTAGAGGCAGCACCTTCCGGTTCATATGATGAGAAGATCGAGGCAGATATTGCCGGTTACAGGGGATCAATTGACGCAGATCTAATTATTTGCCAGGCCTTATTGGAACATGTCAGGGACGTTGAATCTGCTTTTCAAGCGCTTTCGAGTATTTTAAAGCCGGGTGGTTTAGCGCTTATATTTGTTCCTAATCGCAATGCTCTTTATGCGAGGATCAATAGAATCATTCCACAAAGCACAAAAGCAACCATACTAGCGGCATTATATCCAAAGATGCAATCTAAACAGGGTTTTAAAGCATACTATAACAAGTGTACTCCTGCTGAGTTTAAGGCTTTAGCGGAACAGAACAATTTAGCAGTCATCAATGAATATTACTATTATAACAGTATTTACTTTTCCTTTTTCTTTCCTCTGTACTTGTTATGGAGACTATGGGTTTTTGTATTTTATGGAATCTACAAAGAACAGGCCGCTGAAACATTTACACTGATTGTTAGAAAATATTAAATTTAAATTGGACACTTCACAAACTGGTATAGTATAATTGCATTTACTTTTATTTTCAGGGGAAGCAGGGGGATTAGATGAATAAAGTCCAACTATACGACACAACATTACGAGACGGCACTCAGCGGGAGGGGGTTTCCCTTTCTGTTGCTGATAAGTTAAAGATTGCTGAAAAACTTGATGAGATTGGAGTTAGCTATATTGAGGGAGGTTGGCCCGGATCTAATCCTAAAGACATAGAGTTTTTCCGGAGGGCTGCCGATTTAGAATTTAAGAATGCCCGGTTGTGTGCATTTAGCAGCACCAGCAAACCCGGAATATCTGCGGCAGAAGATTCAAGCCTGCAGGCTGTTGTTGAAACCGGCACCAGGACGGTCACTATCTTCGGTAAAAGCTGGGACTTCCATGTCCATGACGCCTTAAAAACGACCCTGGATGAAAACCTGGCCATGATTAAAGAGACTGTTCTGTATCTCAAATCACTGGGCCGAGAAGTGATTTTTGATGCCGAGCATTTTTTTGACGGTTACAAGGGCAACCCGGAATATGCCCTTTTAACCATCGAAACTGCTTCTGAAGGCGGCGCAGATGCTGTTGTTTTGTGTGACACCAATGGCGGATTAATGCCCTGGGAGTTGTCCCCTATCTTGGAGGTGGTCAGTGACAGAGTCAAATCTCCACTGGGCATACACGCCCATGATGATGCCGGTATGGCAACGGCCAATTCATTGTTGGCGGTCCGGGAGGGGATTACCCAGGTTCACGGGACCATCAACGGTTATGGTGAACGTTGTGGCAACGCTAACCTGTGCACTATTGCGCCCAACCTGCAGCTCAAAATGGGATTACAGGTTATCACGCCCGATCAGCTGCAAGGCTTAACCAGGCTGTCCCGTTTTGTTGCCGAGGTGGTTAATATTGCTCCACCTGATCAGCAGCCTTATGTCGGTTTTAATGCCTTTGCCCATAAGGGTGGTATTCATATTGATGCGGTTAATAAAAAACCGGCCACCTATGAACACGCTTCCCCTGAACTGGTCGGTAATCAGCGGCGGATTCTAGTATCAGAACTGGGCGGGCAAAGCAGTATTTCCATCAAGACTAATCAAAACAATTATCACCTTGAAAAAGGCAAGCCGGAGACGGCAGCGGTTTTGCAGAGGATTAAAGAAATGGAACACTACGGCTACCAGTTTGAGGGCGCAGAAGGTTCATTTGAACTGCTGGTCCTAAAAATGATGAAAGCCTATCAACCCCTTTTCCATCTCGAAGGGTTTAGGATGATTATTGAAAAGCGAGAAAACGGGCACCTTTATTCAGAAGCAACCATTAAAGTCCGGGTCGGTGAAATGCAAGTTCATACCGCTGCTGAAGGAAACGGACCGGTTAATGCGCTTGACAATGCTTTACGTAAAGCATTAGAAGAAATTTATCCCGCGTTAAAACAAATGAAGCTCAGTGATTTTAAGGTGCGGGTTATAGACGGTGTTGACGGAACAGGAGCCCAGGTTAGGGTGCTTATTGAAACATGTGACGATACAATGACCTGGGGGACAGTCGGTGTTTCGCCTAACATTATTGAAGCCAGCTGGATTGCCCTGGTAGACAGCCTGGAATATGGTTTGCTGTGCCGCAAGCTCCCCGAACTTGATGAGGCAAAAAAGATCTTGGATCAGTTGAAGCAGGGAAATGTTTAGTTACTTGAAACCATATTATCAATCAAGGAGCGGGTGGCTGATTGAATACAGAAAAAGTGAAGAATATCCTGCTGAATCTTTCTTCTGCAGATAGTTTGTCATGAGAAGAAACTGATGCTGTTGAAGCTGCCGCTGATTATTACCGGCAGTATGCCGGAGAAGTTAAAAATGATCGTTTTGGGAACTTGCTTGCTTTAAAGCCAGGTGACCCTGCTTCTGATCAGCAAAAGATTACCCTGGCCCTCGTGGCCCATATTGATCAGGTTGGAGCGATGGTCACAAAGATCGAAGAAGGTGGGTTTTTAAGGTTTGCGCCGGTGGGCAGCATTGATCCACGTATCCTGCCCGGGCATGCCGTGGAGGTGCATGGGAAGAATCGTCTGCAGGGAGTGGTCGGAGCCAAGACCCCCCACCTGATTAGCCAGAAAGAGCGCACAACGACCCCTGAAATAGAGAATATGTTTATTGATCTCGGTATTGATGAAAAAAAAGTTCGGGAACAAGTCAGAGTCGGTGACTTTATTGCTCTTGAACAATCGCCCCTGATGATGCAGGATAGCAAAATAATAACCGGTAAATCATTGGATAACCGGGCCGGAGTGGCAGCGATGATTGCATCTGCCGCCAGCCTTTCTGCCCAGCGGCACCAGGCAGATGTCTGCTTTATATCTACTGTGCAGGAGGAAATAGGATTGAGAGGCGCTGTAAGCGCTGCTTACGGCTGCAAACCCGATCTTGCCATAGTAATCGATGTTACTCATGGTGATGCTCCCGGACTTGAAGATAAGTCTGTTTTTAAAATCGGGGATGGACCGGCCATTGCGCTCGGCCCGAATTTTCATCCCCTCCTGGGCAAAAGACTCCGCGAAACTGCGCAAGAAAACTATCTGCCCTTTCAAATAGAGCCGATTTCGGGACCCAGCGGTACTGATGCCTGGCCTATCCAGGTTTCGCGGGAAGGCATACCCACCGCTCTACTTTCGATACCCCTGCGCTATATGCACACAGCAGCCGAGTTGATCAATTTAGATGATTTGATTGCAAGCAGCAAGCTTTTAAATCATTTTATGTACAATCTTGATTACTCTTTTTTGGAGGAGTTGAAAAATTGTTAGCAGAGTTAGCGGATTTGCGCGGTGTATCCGGTGATGAAGGCCGGGTCCGAGACTATCTGATGGAGAAGTTAAAGGGATACCGGGTTAAAACTACAGTTGATACCATGGGAAATTTGCTCGTTCACCGGGAAGGAAAGTCCGGCAGGCCGAGAGTCATGCTTGCTGCGCATATGGATGAAGTAGGTTTAATGATTACTAAAATCAACAAAAACGGTATGTTTAAGTTTGAAACTATCGGTGGAATAGATAGCCGTATATTGCCGGCTAAACGGGTTTTGGTCGGCCCGGAAGGGCTGCCTGGAGTGATCGGAGTAAAGCCGGTTCATTTACAAAAAGAAAATGAACGGAATAAACCTTTTGATCTAGAAACGCTGAGCATTGACTGTGGTTTCAGCAGTCGCGAAAAAGCTGAAAAGCAGGTCGGGGTCGGAGATTACGCTTCATTTGATGCTTCATGCACAGCCTTAGGGGACGGTTACTACCGGGGAAAAGCTTTTGATGACCGGGCCGGATGCCTTACCCTGTTAGAACTTTTGATGGAAGATAACGGCCTGGCTTTCGATGCCGCTTTTACGGTTCAGGAGGAGATGGGAGTCAGGGGGGCTATGGTTGCTGCTTATAGCATGCAGCCGCAAATTGCCCTGGCCTTAGAAGCCACTGCCGCGGCAGACACCCCGGACAGTGAAAATGATCTAATCAGCACCAGGCTGGGAGCAGGCCCGGTCATCAAAAGCTTTTCCCCGGTAG
>SKPU01000008.1 GCA_007119335.1 Syntrophomonadaceae bacterium | reverse complement strand
CAAAGCAGGGCAGGGCAGATTAATTGGCAACGCCGTAATTGAATGCTCTTTATGGGATCCGCCCCACACCCTGGTCGGCTTTGAAAATCACTCCGGTAAAACATTTCTGGGCTCTGATCTCCAACCCCTGGGACAGGTCCTCAGCGGTTTCGGCAATAACGGTATTGATAAAACAGAAGGTGCCGTTTACAAAAATGTAATCGGCACCTATCTCCATGGTGCACTTTTACCCAAAAATCCCCGCTTAACAGATTATCTGCTCCAAAAAGCCCTCACTTACAAAAATCAGGACGACACGCTGCAAGAACTGGATGATTCACTGGAACAACAGGCCCACAGCGCAGCGATCAAACTGGCTGGCTTACATAGGTCAAAATAGCTGCCATCTTGAACCTTGAAACGTCTGAACCTATAGCATTTTACTCCGGCCTATACCGTTCATAAAACCTATCCACTTTTAAAATCAGAGCAAATATTCAATTTCGGCGTCTTCATAAAGGGTCTCAATCAGTTCATTGATTATAACCGGTAGCTGTTCCTCAATCATCAGCTCCATAACTTGATCCTTGATCTGATCATATTCAGGTTTTGTTTTTTCCTGATAATCGAGAACTTCGATGATATGATAACCAAAATCGGTTGCTACCGGCTCACTGATTTCCCCTATATCAAGTGTAAAAGCAACTTCTTCAAATTCTGCAACCATTGCTCCTCGCCCAAAATAGCCCAGATTTCCTGCATCATCTTTGTTGGAAGTATCAGTAGAATATTCTGCAGCTAAATCAGCAAAATCTTCACCTTCGTCTAACAAGCCGACCACTTCTTCTGCTTCATCCTCAGATTCAACCAGTATATGCCTGGCTTCCACTTCTTCGGGCTGATCAAAAAGATAGCTGTGTTCTTCGTAAAATAACAAGGCCTCCTCTTGCGAGAAATCGATCTGGCCCATGGCAATTTCCCGGGCAAGTAAATTTAAGTGAATATCATCACGAAAAGTTTCTTCACTGATCCCGTATTGCTCAAGGGTCATGTTAAATAATTCTTCCGAGCCCTGAAAGTTTTCAAAAATTACAGTTTCAATTTCTTCAGCCAGCTGCTCCTCGCTGATTATAATATCATTATTCTCAGCCTCTTCCACTAATAATTGTCTGGTTATTAACTGGTCCAGCATTTCCCGGCCACCCTGGACGTACATTGCTTCAAAGAGCTCTTTTTCGGTGATCGGATTACCATTGGCTGTTGCTACTACCCGGTCTTCCTGCGAAGCATGTGGTCGCATTGACTGCTGAACCAAGATAACGCCCATCACAACAACTGCAATAACCAGGATAGCAACAGCACCGATCAACAGTTGCGGCTTAATTGATCCGCTTAAACGCTCAAAAGTGGTTAGTTTTTCATTTTCCATTCATATTTCCTCTTTTCTCTTATCCACTATGGAATTATTTTATTCATCGGAAATTCGAGGATGCCTTCAGCGCCGGCATCCTGCAATTCACAGATCAAAGTGCGAACCTTTTTTTCCTCTACAACACTTTCAACCGCTACCCACTCATCAGCACACAGATTTGAGATAGTCGGCTGCCGCAAAGCCGGGAGCAAGTTAATGACCCTGGTTAGATTAGTTCTGTGCACATTCATCTTCAGCATTACTTTCTGCTCGGCCAGGAGAGCGCCCTGTAAGAGAGTTACCATCCGGTCCACTTTTTTTCGTTTCCAAGGATCATTCCAACTGGTATGGTTCATAATTAATCTGGGGGTAGAAACCAAGATAGTTTCTATAATCCGTAATTGATTTGCCTTAAGAGAACGTCCGGTTTCGGTCAGTTCTGCTATCGCATCAGCCAGCAATGGAGGTTTAACCTCTGTTGCTCCCCAGGAAAAAAATACCGAAGAGTTTACTCCTTTTTCCTGCAAGTAACGCCTGGTAGATTCGACTAATTCAGTAGCAATGCGTTTTCCTTCCAGATCCTCAGCCTTGGTAATGTCGGAGTCATTGGGAACTGCCAAAACCAGCCGCACCGGGCGCAACCCGCTTTTTGAGTAATTTAAATCGGTAACCTCTTTAACGTCAGCAGCAGTTTCCGTAATCCAGTCTTTCCCGGTCAAACCAACATCCAAAATCTGATCTTCCACATACTTTGGTATTTCCTGAGCCCGCATTAACACACATTCAATTTCCTCATCATCAATATAAGGATAATAGGAACGCTCCCCTATTTGAATATTGAAGCCGGCTTTTTTAAAAATTTCCAGCGTCGTATTCTGTAAGCTGCCTGCAGGCAGGCCCATCTTTATCTTGTTCATTATGTTCACTCCTTTTCAGACAAGTAATAATAAGTTAGCATGTCCAACGCAGACTGTCAACGCAAAAAAATAATCCGCACGGAAAAACCCTTCCTATGGTGTATTAATCTTTTTATGAGCAGGATTAAGAAACAATAAAGCGAAATAGGCAACTGGACAAGACAAGCTCATAGTAAGCTTTCTCTAGGAGGTTCCAGCGATGTCCCAAAATGAATTGAGTCGGGCTAAACGTCATCTGGAAACAACACAGAAAATGAAAGAGATGCTGCCCCGGTTCTTTATGCGAATGATGGAACGCAAATTAAGCAATGAGCCTGTAGCCTGGTGCATGGTGGGCGTTCCCCCGGAATTGCTTAAAGCATTCGATTTACTCTTTGAATGGCCGGAAAATTTCGGTACGATGTGTGCCAGCCGGCAGGTGGCCCCTCACTTTATTCAGGCTGCAGAAAATGACGGCTATTCACCGGAACTTTGCACATATGTGACCAATACCATGGGCTACTGCAGATTACTTAAAGATAGTGGAGAAGTCCCGGAAGAATCTCCGCTTCCGGGCGGTATGGGCACCCCGGCCATGTTGCTTGGATCAGGTTTTATATGCGAGCCACGCTGGAAATGGTTTCAGTCCATCGCTACCCGTTTCTTTAATGTGCCTGTATACAGCAGTGATCCGCTGGCGCCGCCCTGGGACATTGATCCTCACGATCCTTGTATTGCCAAACATTACCTGACTTTATTGCGTGCAGACCTGGCGGGACAAATCGAATTTCTTGAAAAACAAACCGGTAAAAAACTTGACATCAATCATTTAAGAGAAATCATGACCCTCTCGCACGAAGCGCTAAGCTACTGGCGGGACACCCTGGCTTTACGCAAGGCTGTCCCTTCGCCAATGGGCTCGACAGATTATTTCCATGCTATAATTCCTCAAATGTACCTGGTCGGGGACCAGGAAGCAGTTGATTTCTACCGGGAGATGTATGAAGAAGTCAAGAACCGGGTTGACCGGAAGGTGGGCATTGTGGAAGAAGAAAAATTCCGCCTGATCTGGTTCGGATTACCTCCCTGGTTTAATATGGGAATCTTTAATTACCTGGAATCACTGGGCGCAGTTTTTGCCTATGAATCAACCTATAATGTTGGAGATTACTTTGAAGTTGATTTAACTGATCCCTTAGAAGCACTTGTCCAGCGCAACTGGCAAAGAGCTTTAAAAATGCATGATTACGGAGCGGAAACCATGCCTGAACTATGCAACCCTGCTGTTTTTGGCGGATTTTCGGGAAGCAGCCTGCTGGATGAATTGGTTGAAGAGTACAGCCTGGACGGAGCGCTCATGCACCTGACCCGGTCCTGCCGGGCGGTTTCTTTTGGGGAAGTACATACTAAAAACAGGCTTGCAAAACTCGGTGTCCCCTCCCTGATCTTCGAAAGCGATATGGCTGATCCCCGGCTCTGGTCAGATGCCCAGATTAAAAACAGGCTGCACGCTTTTCTGGAAACAATGGAAAAAACAAGGCAAGGAGGAAAAATTGATGACCTCTAACCTGAAGACAGTTCAGAATGAAAAACTTATCCGCCGGATAAAAAATGAAACCGACCGTCCGGTAATCGGTTATTTATGTTGTTTTGCTCCACCGGAGATAATCAGTGCCGCAGGTGCAATCCCTTATCGCATCAGCGGCCATCCCGGAGAGGATACTTCAGCAGCAGATGCCTGTATCGAACCATATGGCTGCACCTACGTGCGCAATATCCTAACCCGGGCTTTAGAAGAAAAACTGGATTTTTTAGACGGGCTGGTCATCTCTCACAGCTGTGATATGGTCCAACGCCTTTACGGAATCTGGACTTATTACCATCCTGAGGACTTTTCTTACATGTTTAATGTTCCCCACCAGCTTACTCCCTGGGCAAAAGATTTTTTTAAACGCGAACTGGGCTTCTTTCAAAAAAGCCTGGAGAAATTTACCGGTCATAAAATAAATTCCGATGCTTTAAAGGATACCATCAAACTATATAACAGGAATCGGGCAATGATTCGAAAGCTTTATAACCTGCGTAAAGAACCGGTTCCTCAAATCGAGGGCAGTGAAATGCTTGATATATTGATGGCCGGAGGCTCACTGCCTGCTGAAGATTTTAAGCCATTGCTCGAAGAAACCCTTAAAAAAGCAGAACAGCGTAAACCACAAACCCAAAAAGCACCACGGCTGATGGTCTGGGGCAGCATCATAGACGATCCAAAATTATATCAAATCATTGAAGAAGCCGGAGGCAAAGTAGTCTGTGACGACACCTGCATCGGCTTTCGGGTATGGGAAAAAGATGTTCCTCTGACTGAGAATCCTTATGATGGACTGACCGAACACTATTTTGTTAACTTTCAATGCCCCCGTACTGACCGTGGCCCGGGAATAGAACGCTTTGATTACCTGCTGGAAAGAGCCAGTGAATATAATATTGACGGGGTGATTGGTTATATTATTTCTTTCTGTGACCCTCATAAATTTGATTTTCCCGATCTACGGGACTACCTGAAAAAAAAGGGTTTACCAATCTTGTTGATCGACGACAACTACAGCTTTGAACCTGCTGAAGCCCTCAAAACCAGGATCCAGGCTTTTATCGAAATGTTCTAGTTGAAAAACCCTGCACTCAAAAAACGAATCATGGATTTTTTTGCGGAGCCTGAAAAAAAATCTTGTGCCTCCACTAATTATATGAGAGAATAAGAGCATTCATTTTTAAGTGGCAGCAATTCATCGAAAGATAGGTGTGTGATTATTATGGCCTTAATTGTACAAAAATATGGTGGTACTTCTGTAGCTTCCCTGGATCATATCCGGAAGGTCGCGATGAATGTTAATATCAACCGGGAAAAGGGCAACCAGGTGGTACTGGTAGTTTCCGCAATGGGCGACCAGACCGACCAGCTCATCGCCATGGCATCTGAAATAACTAGCAGTCCGTCATTAAGGGAACAGGATGCCCTGCTAGCCACGGGGGAGCAAGTCTGTGCGGCTTTACTAGCTATGACCTTAGAAAGTATGGGTCACAAAGCCAAGTCCTATACAGGCAGTCAACTGCCCCTGATGACCGATAATGTGCACACCAAGGCCCGCATCGTAGATCTGCCCACTGGAACCCTCCTCCAGGCCCTTAGCGAAGGGGTCATCCCGGTGATTGCCGGATTTCAGGGAGCTGCCGAAGACGGCAGCATTACCACTCTGGGCCGGGGAGGATCAGATACTACAGCAGTCGCCCTGGCAGCAAAGCTAGAAGCAGATTACTGTGAAATCTATACAGACGTTGACGGAGTATATACAGCAGACCCAAATATTTGTCCCAGGGCTCTTCACATTAAGAAAATGTCATATCAGGAAATGCTTGAACTGGCCGGACTGGGCGCAAAAGTAATGCATGTCCGCTCAGTTGAACTTGCTCAAAAATATCAGGTTCCGCTTGTTGTAAAATCAACCTTCAAGGGGAATAAACAAACCTGGATCATAAACGAGGAGGGCGTTATGGAAAATTCAATTATCAAAGGGGTTACTCTGGAAAAAGATGTTTCCAAGGTCTCATTAATTCGCATTCCCGATCGCCCGGGCATTGCTCACCAGATTCTTGCCCCGCTTGCCGAAGCAGCTATTAACGTCGATATGATTATCCAAAATGTTAGCATCGACAATTATGCCGACCTCACTTTTACAATTCCAACCACCGATCTGGGAAAAGCAAGCGAACTGGTCAATCAGGTTGCCCGGGAAATAGGTGCCTTAGAAGTAAGAGCTAACAACAACATCGTAAAAGTATCAGCAGTAGGAATTGGCATTAAAACCAACCCGGGGGTCGCTGCGCGCATGTTTAAAGCGCTTTCAGCAGAAAATATAAATATCCAGATGATCAGCACTTCCGAGTATCGCATATCCTGTGTAATCGAGGAAAAGTATGGTGAATTGGCTGTACGGGCAGTACATCACACCTTTGGACTTGACGAGCCAAAAGAACCTGCCCCCTCGGAATAAATGCATGCGATAAACAACAGAGAAAACACCCTTAAGGAGAGTGGGATGAACAGTCATAAATTACAACGAACTTGGGCTGGATTCTGGCAGATAGCTGACCCCAAAATATGGATTGCTTCCACTATTCCAATGGCTGTGGGAGCAGCAATCGCTTACACCTACCTGGGCAGTTTCAGGTGGAACTGGTTTTTAGTTGGTGTAGCGGCAATCTATCTTTTAGAGATCGGGAAAAATGCAATAAATGAATATATAGATTACAACAGTGGGGTTGACCGCTTCGTTTCAGCAGACAAAAGAACTCCTTTTAGCGGTGGCAAAAAAACTATTATCGACGGCAAGCTGACCTTGCAAGAAAACCTGACCATCGGCACTGTTACAATCTTAACCGGTAGTATGCTTGGGTTATACATTGTTGTGGCCAGAGAATTCTCCGTCCTCTGGATTGGTTTAGCCGGTGTTTTCTTTGCACTTTTTTATAGCCTCCCTCCTTTCAAATTTTCCTACCGGGGGATGGGTGAACTGGTTGTGGGGTTCACTTTTGGCCCGCTGATTACAATGGGCACCTTCCTGGTGCAAACTCATACAATCAGTATTGAAGTAATCCTTGCATCAATTCCTCTCGGCTTCATGATCGCAAACGTGCTCTGGATAAACCAGTATCCTGATTATGAGGCTGACCTGAAGGGCGGCAAAATGAATGGTGTGGTCCGACTGGGCAAAAAAAAGGGAGTAGCAGTATTTGCTCTTTTGTTTGCTCTGGCTTACCTGTTTTTGATGATCCTGGCAGTTTTAAGCAAAAACCCCCTCTGGCTGTTATCTTTATTAAGTCTTCCTCTGGCAATCAGGGCAGTTAAGGTAGCCCGTTTGCAATTTAACAACATCTCTGAACTAATTGAAGCTAACGCTAAAACAATCCAAATCTACCAGATCACCGGTATAACCATGATTATCGCGGCCTTACTTCCAGTGTTACTCAGATAAGTTTTAACCTCTATTCAATCACTCTTTTTCAGGGAGGGTTTAAAAGTGGAAAACAGCATCCTTCCGGTATTTTCAACAGCTAATTGGATCTTACTGTTTTTGGGTCTCTATATGATTTTAATTATTGCTTTAGGTGTGTTTTACAGCCGCCTAGTTTATGAAGCCGATGATCTGACTATAGCCGGACGGCAATTAAGCTTTGTATTTCTGGTTCCTTCGGTTGTTGCAACCTGGATCTGCGCCGGAGCAATGATGGGCGCAGCCGGTTACGCTTTTTTATTTGGCATGCAGGGCGTTATTTTTGACCCCTGGGCACCGGCGCTGGGGATGGTTCTTATCGGCTTATTTTTTGCCTACAGGATGCGAAAAGCCAGGTATACTACTATCACAGACTTTTTCAACCACCGTTACGGCAATTTCAGCGGCTTTCTTTACTCGACTATTCAGATTTTCGCCGCCATGGCCTGGCTGGGAGGCCAACTGGTCGCCCTGGGCATTATTGTTTACCTGACCACGGGTTTCAACTTGCAGATAGCGGTGATCATCGCCGCCTTTGTGATTATTATTGTGACCTCTTTCGGTGGGCTCTGGGCTCTTTCCCGCGTTGATACAATCGGTTTTGTGCTGATTCTGATCGGTTTAGTGATTCTGCTGCCTTCAGTGCTGAGCGAAGTGGGCGGGATCGGTGAACTGATCAATACTGCGAATAACTGGGCCGAACTACCACCCTGGTCGATGAAAATGGAAAGTGGAGAAGAAGGCTATCTCTGGTACACCGGTCTGCTTGGAATATTGCTATATATTTCAGCCTGGGCATCACTTTCCCTGGGCGATGTGCCCAGCCAGGTCCTGATGCAGCGTGCCCTGGCTGCTAAAACAGAAAAGACAGCCGTTGCCGGTTTCCTAACCAGTGGTGTTTTATATCTGATCATTGGGATAATCCCGGTTTTAATTGGGATCTCCATTTTTACTACCGGCATGCTCGAAGGTATACCAATTACCGAAGCGGAAAATGTGCTGCCCTGGGCCGCTTATAGCTTTCTCCCGCCATGGGCCGGTGTTTTGTTCATCGTCACTCTGGCAGCAGCGATTATAAGCACCTCGGGCGACAGCGCACTGATCCTTTCTACCTTAATCGGTCACAATATCTATCGCTATCTTAAACCAAAGGCCACAGAAACCGAAGTGCTAAAAATAATACGCATATCAATCCCAATTGTGACTTTCCTGGCCATGTCGATTGCTCTTTACTTTGAAACAGTTTACAAGTTGATTGTCCTTTCCGGAGGTATCCAGCTGGCCACCATTGCAGGATCCTATATACTTGGATCTTTTTGGGGTAAAGCTAACCCGGCCGGTGCAGTCAGTTCATTTTTCACCGGCCTGATTTCCTGGGTTATAGTTTACCAGTCAGTATTACCGGCAACCATGGAAGCTAACCTGGACGTTTTAGTTGAAGGAGAGGTTTATATGGACTGGGCCAGAGACGAT
>SKPU01000176.1 GCA_007119335.1 Syntrophomonadaceae bacterium | reverse complement strand
AGAAAAACCTTTTCATTTAGAAGTGCATATGACCGGCCTGTTTGGTTTTAAAGGCGAACTTGAAGAAGAAGAACTTAAAAAGCTTTTAAGAAATCATGGCCTGACGGTTTTATTTCCTTACCTGAGAGCTTTGATCACCAATATCACGAGCAGCTCCGGCTTTCCCCCGATCATTCTTCCCATCATCAACGTTAATCAGCTTACCCAGAAACAAAATATTCGAGGCGGAACGGAACACTAGCCGCAGGGGCCAATTTCTAGCGGTCCCGGTAGGCTTGGTCCGGGTCGAAAATGATATCGAAATCTTCTTCTTTTCCTTGAGACTTTTTCTTCTTTTTATTCTTGCTTTTTCTTTCCGCGGGCTCTTCCCGGTAGTAGCCGTAATAGCCGTAGGGATCCTGGTTGGGTGGGATGCCGTTGATCACTACCCCGATCAGGTTGGCCTTGGCCATCTGGAGCTGCTGGTGCACTTTCTGGGCTTCTTCTTTTGTGGTTTCGCCGTAGGCAATGATAAGGATAGTGGCGTCGGCCAGCTGGGCTAAGATCGAGGCGTCGGCCATGTTCATCATCGGCGGTGAATCGAGCAGGACGTAATCGTAGTGGTTCTGAAATTCTTTCAGCGTTTTTTGCATTTTGCGGCTGGTCAGTAACTCGGCCGGGTTCGGCGGGATCGGTCCGCTGGGGATCACATCCAGGTTAGGGATCGAGGTCCGGTGGCAGGCGGAGGACAAATTTATATTATCCTCGATCAGTAAGGTGGTCAGGCCGAAGGAGTTATTGCACCTGAAAATTTTATGCATTTTGGGGCGCCTTAAGTCGGTGTCAACAATCAGCACTGATGACCCGGTCTGGGCCAGGGCTAAGCCTAAATTGGTCACGGTGGTCGATTTTCCGCATTCGGGATGAGGACCGACCACCAGGATTGATTTGGTCAGGTTATCCAAGGTCATAAACTGGATGTTGGTGCGCAGGGTGCGGTAAGCTTCGGAGGCAGCCGAGCGTCCGCCGGTTATGGCCACGCGCAGGGATTCATCTTCTTCCTTTCTTCTTTTAGTCATGGTTATTGGCGTCTGTCCTCCTCTTCGATCTCAGGAATTACGCCCAGCACCTGCACCCCTAAGTACTTCTGGACATCATCGGCGGTTTTAATGGTATTATCAAGGTGTTCAAACAGAAAAGCCAGGGCTACAGAAATCATCAGGGCCAGGACGAAAGCCACGGCGACATTAAGGCCAAAACCTTCATTAACCGGGCTGCTCGGGACAGTGGCCGGGTTTAAGATCTGCACGTTTTCTAAACGGGCCGTGTCGGTGATATATTCCATCAGCACCCCGGTTAAATGGGTGGCAATCTCGTAAGCCTTTTCCGGGTCGGAGTCGGTGGCCTGCACTTCGGTTACATCACTGCTGACATTGATATCGACTTTGCTGCGCAAACCCTGGGCCGAATAGGGCAGGTTCATTTCTCCGATTACCCGCAGCATGCTGTCGTGGCTTAAGGTCAGTTCTTTGCAGCTTTCCACCACCTGCCGGGTGGAGTCAACATCGTGCCGGACTACTCCGCTGTCTTCAATTTCTTCGGTGAAGGGCATCACAATTATAGTGGAGCTTGAGACATATTCCGGAACAAAGGTATAGGCGCTGTAGCCATAAACCAGCGCGCTGGCCAGGATCGGCAGAAAGATTAAAAGCTTCCAGCGTTTTATAAGGACCTGTCCTATTTCAACCAGGCTAATTTCTTCTTCCACAGGCAGTTCACCTCTTTTAGCAAGCTTAACATAAAATCTTACTAATTATTCGGTTTCTAAGAAAAATATCCTGCAAAAATAATATATTTTACCCGCCGGTCTTAAAAAGTTTATGTAACTGCCCGTAAAGGCGGGTTATCGGTGGCCAGGGTAAGTGGTAAACTGAGCTAGCGCAATTATCATTCCCCCTGGCGCCATTTATTCTTCCGGATCTTCTATTTCCGGTTCGTCTTCGGTTTCTTCCTCCTCCTCGGTTTCCTCTTCTTCTTCCGGAACTTCGGGTTCAACGGGTTCTTCTTCCGGCTCTTCTTCTTCCGGTCCCGGCTCCGGCCCTTTGGAGAGGACGAGGTTCACGCCGCTGCCCTGGCTGGTGGTAGCTCCGATAGCCGGATTCTGGCTGACTACCTGGTCAACCGGGGCCCTGTCATGGTATACCCACTCCACATTATCGACAAACAGGCCGGCTTCGTTAACCATTGCACTGGCTTTTTGGAAAGATTCCCCGATCAGGCGGGGGACCCTGACCCGGGTAGCCGGATCTTCTTTCGGTAAAACCGTAACCTGGCAGCGGGCGGTGTGCCTGCCGTCAGCAGTGGATGCGGTAATCCATACTGTACCGGGTTCAAAAGCCTGGACCGCTCCGCGCTGCCTGGTTTCTGCGTAGGCTGCGGCGATAGAAGAGTCCTCTGAACGCCAGCTGACTGCAATGTTAGTGGCATCAGAGGGCCAGACCGTGGCGATCAGGTAAGCGGTTTCGCCGGTGCGCATTGTAATTGAGGAGCGGTCAAGGCGGACACCGCCGGGCGGGACTTCGGTGGTCCGTACTGTCACAGTGCAGACTGCAGTATGGCTTTGATCTGCAGTGGTGGCGGTAATCGTAGCGCTGCCTGCCTGGAGGGGGCGGACTACGCCGTCTTCCACTTCTGAGATCTCCGGATCACTGCTTTGCCAGATTATTTCTAGATCAGTCACATCTTCCGGGGTCACTTCCAGGTCCAGGCTGGTCTCTGATCCACCGGCAACCAGGGTAATGCTATCCGGTACAATGGTGATAGATTCGACCGGCACTTCCTGCAGGCTGCCTTGGACCCAGGTTCCGGTTTTGACCTTTCCGTCCGGATCGGTTAATCGACCTGCCCCGTGTTTTTTATCACCGGCCCACTGACCTTCATAAATTGAACCGTCGGGGAAAATAAGGGTGCCTTCCCCGTGCCGCTGATCTTTAAGCCAGGTACCGTGGTATTCTTTTCCACCGGGATAGTAGGCGGTGCCTTTTCCGTGCCTGCGGCCGTCCTGCCACTCTCCTTCATATCTAAAGCCGGTCGTTTCTTTTAGGATTCCGTAGCCTTCTCGTCGGTCATCAACCCACCAGCCGGTATAGGTTTTTCCGTCCGGCCAGCGGTAAATTCCCTGCCCGTGCTTTTCGCTTGCTTTCCATTCACCGTCATAGCGGGCGCCGCTAGGTAAAAGCAGGCTCCCGCGACCCTCGTACTGGTTATCTTTCCATTCCCCGGCGTATTTGATTCCGTCAGGGTGGATCCAGGTGCCCCGTCCGTGCCGTTTGCCTTCCTGAAACTCCCCGGCATAATAGACTCCGCTGGAGTGCTCCCAGATTCCAAAACCGTGCGGCTCTCCGTTTTTTAACTGACCAGAAAATTCTTCGCTATCTTTTTCGAATTCGAACAGAAACAGGGCAGCCAGCACCAGGACTAGCAGGCCGGCCAGGGCAAGTCGCAGGCTTAATTTCAAGAGAGCTCTCCTTTCTGATCAGTTGATCGTAAATATATTATTTACGCAGGCAAGTGCTTATCATTTATAACTTCTACACTGGGCGGGCAATTCCTATTTAAAAGAGTACTTTTGATAACAGTTAATTTGTGTTATCGTAAAAGACAAGAGGCAAGTTTTTAAAGCAAAACTTGCTATTATATTGTATAATATTCTTGTGAGTTTAGATAGCAGAGTAACTGAACAGCACTAAGGCGTAGTGGGAAGGTAATTATAGATTAATGAATATATATATAATCGCCCAGTACCTCAACCTTGACAGTCCGGGTGAAGATCGCTTTTATAGTTTGGGCCGGGAATGCATTTCCCGGGGGCATAACGTAACGGTACTAACGATCGATAAAACTGTCAATCTGGAACTGGGAAACAAAAAGATCGGTTTTGTTCAAAAAAACGGTTTAAATATCGTTGCTTTTAATGTGCCCTATGATGAAAAGATGAGCAGATGGAAGAAGATGTTCGCTTACCTGAAGTTTGCCCGGCTGACCGGGAAACAGGGGCGGCAGCTTCCCGCGCCCGGCGTGATTGTGGTCTCTTCTCCGCCTTTGATCGCTGCCCTGCCGGCCATCAAGCTTAGCGAATATTACCGGGCGCCCCTGGTTATGGAAATCAGGGAACTGTGGCCGGATGCTCCGATGCAGCGGGGTGTGATCAAGAATAAATTGCTAATTAAGGCAGCCCGCCGCCTGGAAGAGCGGGTTTATGAGAAATCCGGTTCTATTATCGCTACCAGCCAGGATATTGCGACTGCTCTTAAAAGCCGCTGGGTGGAGCAGTCCAAAATCCGGGTTATCGAAAGCTTAGAAGATCATAAAAAAGTGGTTGAGGGTTATATAAGTGTTTTCAATAAGCTTAATGTCAAGCAGTAAGCGCTTTATAAATATATAAACAGAGTCAGAAACTCTAGTTGACAGGGAGGAAAGAAAAATGGACGATTCGCGGAGAGTAATCAATCGTGGTTCGCGAAAAGTTTCCAGAAGGAAAGAAAAAGCGGCCCGCACAGCAAGGATTTATAAAGTTGTCGCCGCGGTATTGATCCTGGCCGGGGTAGGGATCTTAGGCTATACCGGTTATGAACAGATGATGGTCGATTATCGCCAGGAGCAGCTGCGCGAGGATTTTGAGGCTAAGGCCGGTTTTCGCAGAATTTTTGAAGATGAGCCCGAAGAAATCGTCATTGAGGAATGGCAGCCGATGCGTTTGATCATCCCAAGTATTGATGTTGATTTAGTGACCATGGGCGGCGGTGATGTCTTCGATGAAAACTTGCTGGACCAGGGGCCGACTCATTTCCAGATGAGCGACCTCCCAAGCACGGAAGGCGGGAATGTTGCTTTTGCCGGCCACCGGGCCGGACGCTGGAATTTCTTTTTAGATATAGATCAGCTTGAAGAAGGTGACGAGATCCATCTCGAGGTGGAAGACGGCTACCGCTTTATATATGAAGTGGAATGGGTGGAGGTTTTTGGTAAGTTCGATTGGGAACCGATCTATTCTACAGATTATCCGGCGATTACCCTGCAGACCTGTGAGCCAAAACATGTCTCAGATCCCGATTACCGGCTGATGGCGCGGGGCAAACTGGTCGAAGTGGAAGACATCCGGGTTGAAGCGCCGGAGGTTAACTAGGTCCGGCGGCAAGCTCTAAAGCAGCGGAGTATAAGCAGCGGAGTATAAGCAGGGGAGCCATATCTCGGAGGCAGGAAGGGAAGAGCAGCGGACATGATCAGTAGCGAAACGGCGGAGGCGCCGCAAGCAGGCCGGGCCCGCAGGCGGCCCTGCCGGTTCTGCCGGGCCCACCTGGAGGAAACTTTTGTCGACCTGGGCGTGTCGCCTCTTTCCAATGCTTATTTAAAGGCTGCAGATCTAAGCGAGATGGAGCCTTTTTACCCCCTGCACGCTTATGTCTGCTCTACCTGTTTTTTGGTGCAGTTAGAAGAGAAGAGCAGCCCGCGGGAGATTTTCAGCGACTATGCCTACTTCTCTTCTTTTTCGGAGAGCTGGTTAGAACACTCCCGCCGTTACGCGCAGATGGCGGTGGAGCGTTTTAACCTGGACCGGGAGAGCATGGTTATCGAAATCGGCAGTAACGACGGTTACCTGCTGCGCTATTTTTTAGAAGCCGGGATCCCGGTTTTAGGGATTGATCCCGCCTCTAACGTGGCCCGGGCGGCCCGGGAGAAGGGCATTGAAACCCTGGACAGATTTTTTAACAGCAAGCTGGCCGGCCGTCTGGCCGGGGAGGGCAAAAAGGCCGATCTTTTAATCGGTAATAATGTTTTGGCCCATATCCCGGACTTAAATGATTTGATGACCGCCTTTAAGAAGTTATTGCAACCGGGCGGGGTGATCAGTTTAGAATTCCCTCACCTGCTCAGCCTGATCGAGCAGAAGCAGTTTGATACCATATACCACGAACATTATTCATATTTTTCATTGACTACCGCTGAACAGGTCTTTGCCGCCCGGGACTTGCGGATTTTTGACGCAGAACTGCTGGAGACCCACGGCGGTTCTTTGCGTATTTATGCCTGCCACAAGGATGCGCGGGGCGGGGGCGGAAAAAGTGAGCGCCTGGAAGCTTTGCTTTTAAAGGAGCGGCAAAAGGGCTTAGACGATATCGAGACTTACCGGGCTTTCGGAAAGCAAGTTCAGATAGTTAAGCGGGAGATCTTAAAATTTATGATCGAAGCCAAAGAGCAGGGCAAGAGCATTGCTGCCTACGGAGCGCCGGCCAAGGGCAATACCCTCTTGAACTACTGCGGGATCGGCCCCGATTTTATTAACTACACCGTTGATCTGAGCCCGCACAAGCAGGGCCGCTACCTGCCCGGAAGCCGTATCCCGATTTATGATCCGGAAATGGTGGAGCGGACCAGGCCCGATTACCTGATCATTTTGCCCTGGAACCTGAAAAGTGAAATCAGTGAGCAGATGGAATCGATCAGGGCATGGGGCGGGCAATTTGTGGTTTTTATTCCGGAGGTTGAAGTATTCTAGGAGGTGCCTATTTGTTAAAAATATCGGCCCTGATCATATCGATCCTGCTGCTGATTCCCGGATTGTTAGGGGGCTTTGCAGGATGTGAGCAGGAAGAGGAAGAAGTTTTCGATAAAGAAGATTTATATGCAGTTAATAATTATGTTGAAGAAATGACTGCTGCAATGCAGGAAGTGGTACCCGACCTCAAAGGCTGGTCCAGGGCCCCTCATGCCGAAGATGAAATGCCCCTGGAGTATGATCAGGAAAGAATGCAGTGGCTGGGAGAGCACCGGGATCAGCTGGAGGAGATTAAGCAAGAGCACTTTGAAAACAGGATCCCGGAGCTGGAAAAGATTGAGCAGTGGGAAGTTGTGGTGGTCCGGGGCACCGAGGAATGGTTGATGAAAGGGCCGGAAGTGGTCGAAGCCCTGGAGAAGCTCAATGAGTTTGCCCGTGATCTGAAAAGCAGTATTGACATGATAAAGGAAAATGACGGTCAGCTTGATGAGGAGCAGTCTGAAGAAATTAAAGAACTGATCGAACAGGTCGAACCGGTCACTGAAGAAGTGAGGCATCAGATTTTCAAGGAGTAATTTTTTGGTAGGCGGGAGAGTAGCGATCTAATGAAATTTATTGAAACCGACCTGGCCGGGGCCTATCTTATCGAACTCGATTTGAAGGAAGACGAACGGGGTTTTTTGGCAAGGACTTTTTGCCGGGACGAATTCGAAAAGCGGGGTTTAGAGTCGCGGCTGGCCCAGGCCAATATTTCTTCTAATGCCCGGCGGGGCACTCTGCGCGGCATGCATTACCAGGCGCCGCCCCGGGCCGAGGTTAAATTAGTGCACTGTGTCCAGGGGGCCCTTTATGATGTGATCCTCGATTTGCGCCCTGCGGCGCAGACTTATTGCTGTTATTTCGGGGTGGAACTGAGCGCGAAAAATCAGAGCATGCTTTACGTGCCGCAGGGTTTTGCGCACGGTTTCCAGACCCTGGAGGATAATACGGTCATTTATTATATGATCTCAGAGTTTTATGCTCCACAATATGCCCGGGGAGTGAGGTGGAATGATCCGGCCTTTGGCATTTCCTGGCCGTTTTCCGATCCGATTATCTCGGAGCGGGACCGGCAGCTGCCGGATTATGAACGATGAAAAAAGTACTGCTGACCGGGGCGAGGGGTTTTATCGGCGCCCACTGCCTGGATTCACTTTTAGACAGAGGGTTTGAAGTCCATGCGGTTAGCTCCAAAGGCCGCCGTAACGAAAGCGAAACGCGGGATGGTGAGATATGGCACCATGCCGACCTGCATAACGCCGAGCATCTGTTACGCCTGATGGCCGAGGTAAAACCGCAGTACCTGCTCCACCTGGCCTGGGATGTTACACCGGGTCTTTACTGGAACTCTTTAGAAAACCTGCGCTGGGTGAGGACCAGCCTGGCACTTTTGCAAGTCTTTATCGACAGCGGGGGAGAGCGGGCGGTTATGGCCGGCAGCTGCGCCGAGTACGACTGGAGCTACGGTTACTGCACGGAAACCCAGACCCCGCTTACCCCGAACACCTTATACGGGGTCTGTAAGAATGCGCTGCGCTCGATGGTTACAGCAGCGGGCGATCAGGCCCAGATCAGCACTGCCTGGGGACGGATCTTTTTTTTATACGGACCCGGCGAACATCTTGACCGACTGTTTCCATCGGTGGTGACCTCCCTGCTGCGCGGTGAAACGGTGCCCTGTACCCACGGCGACCAGGTCCGCGATTACCTCTATGTCAAAGATGTCGCCGAAGCCTTTGCAGCCTTACTGGACAGCGAGGTCCGCGGCCCGGTTAATATTGCCTCGGGGCGGCCCATCTTTTTAAAAGATTTAATCGGTTTGGCCGCCCAAATCATCGGCAAACCCGAACTGGTCAGACTGGGCGCATTGACTGCCTCCGAAGACGATCCCCCTCTTTTGTTGGCCGACACCCGCAAATTAAAAGAAGCAGTCGGCTGGGAGCAAAGATACGAACTCCAGCAGGGCGTCAAAGAAACGATCCAGTGGTGGAGGAGCCAATTATAAAGGGTTTGCTCCGCCGGGCAGATAGGTAAATTAGAAAAGATAACCGGCGAAAGGGTGTGTTTTTTAATTGAAGGATGCTGAAAGGCTGAATATTATTATCGTCGGCACCGGCTATGTCGGGTTGACTACCGGGCTGGCTCTGGGCCACCTTGGGCACGCCGTGACCTGCGTCGATAAGGATACGGCTATTGTTGACAAGCTGGAAAGAGGAATTTCAACTATTTTTGAACCCGGCCTGGAGGAACTGCTCCAGGAGACCGGGGAGGCAGTGACTTTTACCGAAGATATGCTTCAGTATCTGCCCCGGGCCGACCTGGTGGTTATCGCGGT
>SKPU01000040.1 GCA_007119335.1 Syntrophomonadaceae bacterium | reverse complement strand
TCTAGAAATAAAGAAACATATCCCCGAATTTACAATTACTTACGAAGTTGATCCTGTTAAGCAGGCTATTGCGGACAGCTGGCCAAATTCACTTGACGATTCAGCAGCCCGCACCGAGTGGAATTGGAATCCTCAGTATGGCTTTGAAATGATGACAACAGATATGCTAAATGTCCTCACAGCAAAATTATCATAAGCCCTGTCTAGTGAAAACCGAGCATTCATTGACCAAAATAAAAAGTAGAAAAGAATTAACGGCTTGATTATATGAAAATTTTCTTAAAAGGATTTGGAGGGAACAGGAATGTCCAAAAGAATAATAGCAGAGATTCGAGAACAGCTTGAAAAGAATAAGCAGGAAGGGCTCTACAAGAACGAGCGGGTTATAGTCAGCCCTCAAGAAGCTGAAATTGAGGTGTCTTCCGGGGAAAGGGTGCTCAACTTTTGTGCTAATAACTACCTCGGCCTGTCTAACCATCCTGAAATAATTGAAACAGCCCGGAAAGCTATGGACCGCTGGGGGTACGGGCTTTCTTCGGTGCGCTTTATTTGCGGCACTATGGAGATCCACAAGGAACTCGAAAGAAAAATCTCTGAATTTCTTACTGTTGAAGACACTCTCCTCTATGCTGCTTGCTTTGATGCCAACAGCGGTGTTTTCGAGCCATTGCTCGGAGAAGAGAGCGCTATTATCTCTGATCAGTTAAACCATGCCTCAGTTATTGACGGCATCAGGCTGTGCAAAGCTAAGCGTTTTCGGTACAGTCATTCCGACATGGCTGAACTGGAAAAATGCCTGCAGGATAGCCAGGCAGCAAAGCACCGAATTATCGCCACCGATGGGGTCTTCTCCATGGACGGTGATCTTGCTAAGTTGCCGGAGATCTGTGCCCTGGCCGAGCAGTACGATGCTTTGGTCCTGGTGGATGACAGCCATGCCACCGGTTATATAGGTAAAACGGGGCGCGGCACCCCTGAATACTTTGGTTTAGAAGGAAAGATAGATTTGATCACTACTACTTTTGGCAAGGCGCTGGGTGGAGCGATGGGCGGCTGCACAGCAGGCCGCAAAGAAATTATCGAGATGCTTCGTCAAACTTCAAGGCCCTATCTCTTTTCTAATTCACTGGCTCCTTCCATCGTCGGAGGCACTTTGAAAGCTTTAGAAATACTTACTGAATCAACTGACTTGCAGGATAAAGTGATGGAGAACGCTAAATACTTTCGTGAAAAGATGAGCGAAGCTGGTTTTAATCTTATTCCGGGCGAGACAGCGATCGTGCCGGTCATGCTTTATGATGAACCAAAGGCGATGGAAATGGCCGATCTAATGCTTAAGGAAGGCATTTACGTAATCGGTTTTGTCTATCCGGTTGTGCCCAGGGGCCGGGCCCGGATCCGGGTCCAGCTTTCTGCCGCCCATGAACGAGAGCAGATTGATCAGGCTGTCTCAGCCTTTATTAAGGTCGGCAAAAAACTTAAAGTAATCTAGAAAGGAATCAACTAATGAGCTATGATTTTGATCCGCTTTATCATCCCTATCCGTCTCGCAGATCGGTGGTTTTTTCACAGAAAGGCATGGTAGCAACTTCACAGCCTTTAGCAGCGCAGGCCGGTTTGGAAGCAATCAAAAAAGGGGGTAATGCTGTTGATGCGGCAGTGTCTGCGGCAGCCTGCCTGACGGTGACCGAGCCTACTTCCAACGGCATCGGGGGCGATGCTTTTGCCCTGGTCTGGACCGGCGGACATCTGTATGCCCTCAATGCCAGCGGACCTGCTCCGAAAATGATCTCTGCCGAAGCGGTCAAAGAAATGGGTTATAGCCAGATGCCTAATTTGGGGTGGTTGCCGGTAACTGTGCCCGGAGCCCCGGCAGGATGGGCAGAGCTTTCCAAGAATTGGGGCAAAATGTCTTTAAAAGAAGTCTTTGCGCCAGCCATTGAATATGCCCGTTTCGGTTTTCCGGTTTCTCCGGTCACCGCCCAGCTGTGGGGCAGAGCTGTGCAAAAATATAAAGAGGGCCGGGGGGAAGAATTTCAGGAGTGGTTTAACACTTTTGCGCCGGAAGGAAGCGCTCCCAGGGCGGGCCAGGTAATAAACTTTCCCGCTCATGCTTCGACCCTGCTTTCTATCGCTGAAAGTGAGGGTAGCTCTTTTTACCGAGGTGAAATTGCTGAAAAAATCGATTCCTTTTCCCGTCAATATGGCGGCTTTTTAAGAGGTGAAGATCTGCAAAATTACCGGCCCCGCTGGGTTGAACCGGTAGGCACTGAATACCGGGGCTTCCGGATATGGGAAACCCCTCCCAACAGCCAGGGTCTGGTAGCTTTAATGGCTCTGAATATTATAAAAGAACTGCAGCTGCATGGGAGGGGGGATGAAGAATCCCTCCATCTTCAAATTGAAGCAATCAAACTGGCTTTTGCTGATGGTTTTAAATATGTAACCGATCCTGAAAAAATGACCCGGTCGGTTGAAGAACTGTTGAGCGAAAGCCATACCAGGATGAGAAGTTCCCTGGTTAATCAGTGTGCTGCTTCTCCGGCCCGGAGTCATAACCCTGGTGGTGGGACTGTCTACCTCGCTACAGCTGACGGAGAAGGCAACATGGTTTCATACATTCAAAGCAACTATGAGGGTTTTGGTTCGGGTCTTGTAGTCCCGGGAACCGGGATCGCTTTGCAAAACAGAGGTAAAGAATTTTCGCTGGATCAAAATCATTCAAATTACCTGGAGCCGGGTAAAAAAACCTATCACACCATTATTCCCGGTTTTTTAACCAGGGGTGATCAGCCTGTGGGTGCCTTCGGGGTTATGGGCGGTTATATGCAGCCCCAGGGCCATCTCCAGATGGTCATCAATATGGTCAGGCGCGGGTTAAATCCCCAGGCTGCCCTGGATGCACCGAGGTGGAAATGGGTGAACGATAAAACCGTGGAATTAGACCCCTCTTTCCCGCTGCCCCTTGCTCGCAGCCTGGCCGGCCGGGGCCACAATATAAGCTATTCATACGACCTGTCAGGCTTTGGCCGAGGGCAGATTATTTTAAGAAATCCGCAAAATGGTGTGCTTTGTGGAGCAACAGAACCCCGGGCTGACGGCGCTGTTGCTGCCTGGTAGCCAGCAAATAGTTGCTTGCGGTAAGAAAGTGCAGTAATTATAAAAGCTTTTGGCACTTAATACCCACTAAAAAATCAAACCTCTTAAATAAGAAAAGACGCAGGGGTCAGGACTTATGCTTTGCTGTGTTCGGCAATGCCTTATATAACTGATCTCGAAACAATAATAGAATTGCAGTGCTTTATTCTGATGGAATCTGGGTATACCGCTTACAAATGAATTCAGCCGGTGACCAGAACTGAGAAAACCTTAGCGCTATTTTAAAGCAATATTGCCCTGATCTAGCTGAGCGCTATGAAGAAATTGCTATTTCAAGTGAGCATCCTTACTGGGACGGCATTAAGAATGTTTTAGAAAAAATCAAAAAAATAGAAAAAAGGTAATCGATAAATTATTAGGTTAAGGTGAGGGGCAAGTTTGTTAATCCCTTTCCGGCGCAGAGTATTGAAATGGTGAGATTTGCGAAATTATCCAGACAGAAGGATATGATCCTTCCCTTGAGGTGATTCCAGATTCAAGACAGAAAACGCTGTATTTCTACCGTGTAGCCATCCGGATCCCGGAGGAAAAAATGATAAATATTAAAGCGGGGGTTGTTCTTTGGTTTTTCCTCTATAGAAATGCCATTTTCAAGAAGGTTTTTGTAACAGTAGTCCACGTCCGGCGTTAAAAAGGTAATGATGGGGCTCTTGTACCGGCAGATCACTTCCTGATGGGTGCAAAAACCAATCATGCCTCCACCGGGGACCTTGTAGATCCGGCATAAACCCTGGTCTTTATAAAGCTCAAGACCTAATTTTTCCCGGTAAAAATTGTCGGTTTTTCCCATGTCTGTTATGCCGAAAAATATGATGGAGCCTTCCCACTTCACAGCTATCCCTCCCTGGCAATAATTCAGATTGGTCTTATTTTGCCTTCTTCACTAAATGCTAAAGTAAACGATATTTTCATCCCAGCCATATCCTTCAAATCAACTCTGCCCGCCCCTAACAAAAAGGCCCGGGAGGGAAAGCGCAGCTTTAGTGGTGCTTCTCCAAAGCTTCGCTAAGTCTGGCAATTGCTTTTTTAATATCTTTATTAAAATGAAAACTGATTACTTTACGACCTGCATTCAGTAAAGCCTGCCGATCCCCCAGGACCTGGGCGTTTTTTAGGGTGTCAAAACTGATTGTTGAACTATTACTGCCGGGCTGATCGGGTATGGGCAGATCTTCTGCTGCTTCGGCTGTTAACTGAATAAATAAGCCGTTCCCGGCATCCCCCTTGTGAAGTTGACCGGTTGAATGCAGAAAACGGGGGCCATAGCCGACAGTAGCAGCCATGCGGCATGAGGTTTGGAGCTTATCGCGCAGTCCCTGCAGGGCTTGATCAGTTTCAGGGTCGGGTGGAAGGTAGGCTTGAATAGCTATGTAGCTTCGGCCTTTGCCTTCGTTTTCACCTGGTTTCGCCTGTTTTAAAAAATCCCGCCAGAGCTGCTGCAAACTATCAGCCTTGTGTCCGGAATAAGCTTTAATTCCCTCAACTTCCAGATCGGGGTTTAAAGAAGGTAGCTTTCCTTTATCCTGATAAACTGCTATCATTTTGTTAGTTAGCGTTTTCGCTGATTCAACATTTGGTTGATCAAAAGGATTGACCCCGAGAAACCAGCCGGTAATAGCGGTCGCCATCATCCAGCGAAAGAATTCCCCGCCCAGGTCGTATTCATTCTGTAAATTTAATTGAACCAGCGGATAACCGGCGGTTTTTAATCTATTTAACTTTTCATCGTAAGTGGTATCACCGGCCAGCCGGAAATAAACAAATAAGCGATCATTAGTATAAATTTCCGGCGCAGCGAGAGATTCGCCGTTAACCGGGACAAGGCCTGTTCCTTCTTTCCCGGTGCTTTCTGCAATCAACTGCTCGATCCAGGTTCCGAAGGGCTTGATTGGAGGAGATGAAATAAAGGTTATTTTGTCACGGCCGCTTTGAGCAAGAATGCCAAGTACAGTCCCCAACCAGGCAGGAGGATTACTTTCTTTGAGCGGGCTATTGGAACTATAGGCAGCTATTGCCATAGTTGCCGCATTGTGAAGCAGACGTTGTAAATTAATCCCGATTAAAGCTGCCGGAACAAGACCGAAATATGATAATGCCGAATACCTGCCGCCAATATCAGGGTTGTTTAAAAATGTTTTCCTAAAACGCAATTCTCCCGCGCTTTTTTCTAAGCTGCTGCCCGGATCGGTAATGGCGATGAAATGGTGCCCGGCTTTTTCTTGACCGCTAGCCAGGAGAGTTTTGTTATAAAAGTGTTTCATCAGTGAAAGGGTTTCTACCGTTCCACCTGATTTTGTTGAAACAATGAAAAGTGTCTTATGCGGGACAATCGCTCTTTCTTTCTCCAGAATTGCACCCGGGGCCGTGCTATCCAATACATCTAAATCAAGGTAACCGGGCTGGACCCCGAAAACCTGCCGAAAAACCTCGGGGGCCAGGCTTGAACCGCCCATCCCCAAAAGTAGGGCTCTGGTATATCCTTCGACACGGATCTGTTCGACGAATTCATGAATGGATTCAATATTTTCTGCTATCGACTTGTGGCTGTACAACCACCCAAGCCGGTTGCTGATCTCCGCCGGGTTATCGCTCCACACGGTGTGGTCGTGATCCCAGATCCGGTTTATGACCTGTTCTTTCTTCAACCGCTGCAATGCTTCCTGTAGGGCAGCTTCAGAAAGATTATTAAATTCGATGTGCCGATTATTCCGGCTGTTATCCAAAATAATCCCTCCTTTAAGGAGTGTCCATGGAGTACCCATGGAATGCCCCGGCGCCCGTGGCAGGGGACATGGCAGGGTATAGTTCTCCCAACAACTTTTCGTTTTATCTTTTTCTTTTGTTCTGCACTTACCTGCCGGCTACCACAAGTTAGCTGCTGCAGGCACGTCTGAGCGGTCTTTTAAAATAATGGCATCTCGGGCACATGAAGTTCTGCAAACTCCGCACCCATAGCAAACCACCGGATCAATGCTCACTTTTTGATTAGCCAGGCTGTATTTGATTGCACCAAACTGACAGGATTTCATGCAGGAACGGCACCCGCCGCATAAATCCATATTTACTTCAGCAGTATATTCTGCGCGGAACATGGCAGGGTATGATTTTGATAGAGCTCGCATAGCCAAACAGTCAAGATCGCAGTTGCAGATACCACCAATAAAGGGTGAAAGGAATGTCCAAACTGTGTGGACGAGCCCTTTCTTTTCAAGGTCCTGGAACTGATCAAGGGCTTGATCGGATGATATATTTTCAAGCCCTGCAGTATGGGGCCCGGTCAGGTAATCTGCGCCAATAGACCGGATAATATTACCCATTGCAGTTTCTCCCCCCGGCTCCATGCTAAGGCCATAACAGTAACGCTCTTCTGTTCCCACCGTAACATGGCGGCAGACACAGGGCAATCTGACCACGGAATTAACAAATCCGAATATTTTTTCAATATCCTCCAGGGGCAGGACCTGTCCGTAATGGGTCTTTTTCTGCCTGTTTACTAGATATGGCTTCACTACGGACTGAACAAAGGATGGCAGCCTGTTTAAATCGTCCAACCGGGCAACATTTCTTGCCTTCCTTTCCGGGCTCTGGAAGAAATCGTGAATGTACCTGCGCCGGTTTAAATCGCTGAGTAAGTCTTTTGAGTAATTCTGGGCCTGAAGATACCACTTTTCCCCTTCACCATGTTTATGACAAAACTCGCACATAGTTAACAGCTCACTTCATTAATTTTAAGGTAATCATATCTCAAAATATAGGCTCCAGCAAGAGCTTTAAACCAAAGGGCAGTGGTATGTCTTTAGCTATTAGCACCGCTTCCCTGGCGTTTCTTCCCGGTCGTCCGCCTCTGTTCAGCCTTGTATGCGGTTCTATGTTCATTGGGCTGGGATTTTGCCTCAGGCTTCCTTCAGATCCCCCCCCCTCGATGAGGTTATAATATATGCATTACAATCTATGCGAGGTCAAACCCTGGTCAAGATTTTGAGTACCGTTTGCTTTGGTAGTCAGTTTTATATTTTTATTATACAAGAGATTGAAAAAAAACTAGGGGGTTCTAAACCCCATTCTAAAAGAATTCTTGAAACCTTTGACGTGGTCCTGTTCACTCCTTAAAGCTCATTGACAAGAAAAGCAAATCATTTTATGATATTAATGAAAAAAGATATGAGCAGATGTTCATGTGTAGGTGATTAGTTTATGGAATCCAAGTTAACCATAGTTTTAAAAGCTCTTGCAGATGATACAAGGCTGCGGATGCTCAATTTATTGCAGCATCACGATCTTTGCGTCTGTGAATTGGAAACTTTACTGGGGGTTAATCAATCAAATGCGTCCAGGCATTTAAACAAGCTTACCAATGCCGGACTGTTAGAATATTACAAGGAAGCAAAATACGTTTATTACAAAATTAATAACAGAAGTTTACAGGAATACCCGTTTATTAAGCCTATTTTGGATTCAGAAGTTATAAGACTGGAAAAATGTCAGCAGGATTATGAAAAGTTAGTCCATTATAAAAGTAAAGGCTATACCTGCGATGATTTAAAAGCGGGAATAGTAAATATCTAGAGACTATTAAGGAGGGAGTTATTAAAGCAGGACACTCAAATTAGCCAGTAAAAAGATAAATTAATCCATTAGAGTTGATTGTTTAATTTAAGAACATCTATTCTGCAATAATGCATTAACACTGGTTAGGGAGGGTTTTAGATGACTGAAAAGCACGAACATGAACTTGGTTTTTTTGAAAGGTACCTTACTTTATGGGTGGCAATTTGTATTGCGCTGGGCTTAATTTTAGGAGAAGCATTCCCCCAGATCACAGGTTTTTTTGAAGCCTTCGAAATAATGGGTTACCCCGTTATTGTTGCTATAGCTTTATTTTTAATGATATACCCGATCATGGTCCAGACTGATTTTGGAGAGATAATCAAGGCCGGCAAAACAGTAAAACCTTTGGCAACCACCCTGATCCTAAACTGGGCGGTAAAGCCTTTTACAATGGCTTTTGTAGCCTGGCTTTTTTTCAGGATCATTTTTATCGATTTTGTCGGCTATGACCTGGGCAGTGAACTGATGGCCGGGATGATCCTTTTAGGAGTAGCCCCTTGTACGGCTATGGTCTTGGTTTGGGGTTATCTATCCCGGGGCAACATGGGCCATGTTGTGGTCATGGTGGCGATTAACTCTTTAACTATGGTTGTGCTGTACGGTCCGTTAGCAGTCCTGTTATTGCCCATAGCAGATGTTCCTGTCCCAATTGCCAGGGTGGCTTTTGGAGTGTTGGCCTATGTCGGAATACCGCTGGTAGCCGGCTATTACACCAGGAAAATATATCTGGAAAGGAAAGGTAAAGAAGCCTTTGAAAGGCTAACCGGTAGGCTTCACTACGTATCTCCGGCAGCCCTGTTATTTACCATTGTAGCTATAGTTAGTCCCCAGTCGGGGATTGTTCTCGCTAATCCTTTGCTCGTTCTGTTCGTTTTAATCCCGTTGATTATTCAAATCTTTGCCATCTTTGGGATTGGTTACTTTGTTTCTAAGAAAATTGGGCTTACCTATGAAGATGCCGCTCCAACCTCTCAGATAGCGGCCAGCAACCACTTTGAAGTAGCCATTGCCATGGCGATAACCCTGTTTGGCATTGATTCCGGGGCAACTCTGGCTGCAGTTACCGGGATGTTGATTGAGGTCCCGATTATGTTAATTATTGTCCAGATTTGCTTAAGAACCAGGCATTGGTTTGCCAGTAAAACATGAAGATTTTTGTAGATGTTTTATAGGACCTATAAAGCAAAAGGAAAATTTTAAGATTCTGCGAAAGTTATTATAAGGGCAGGGATTATTCCCTGCCCGGTTATTATTCTGCTTTCTATGACTATAATAGCAGGGTAATGCTATTTGGTGGGTTCGCTTTCCAGATGATATTAAAGAAATTCTATTCGATAAGCTGAATTAATTTCAGGTATGTGCATACATATGAACAAAAATGCATATACTGATATAAATATATGCGTAGATAGGAGCAGTAACCTTGAGTGAACAAAAAGCTTATGAACTTGGTTTTTTCCACAAGTACCTTTCAGTTTGGGTGGCTTTATGTATTTTGATCGGTATCGGGCTTGGGCGTATTATTCCCGGTGCAGCTGAGTTTCTCAGTG
>SKPU01000228.1 GCA_007119335.1 Syntrophomonadaceae bacterium | reverse complement strand
GAACAAAAAGCTTATGAACTTGGTTTTTTCCACAAGTACCTTTCAGTTTGGGTGGCTTTATGTATTTTGATCGGTATCGGGCTTGGGCGTATTATTCCCGGTGCAGCTGAGTTTCTCAGTGAGATCCAGATAGAACAGGTTAATATCCCGATTGCCATCTTACTTTTTGCCATGATGTACCCGATCATGCTGCAGATAGATTTCAGCGAAGTAGTTAATGCGGTGAAAGCTCCGCGGGCGGTTATCCTAACTTTAGTAGTGAACTGGCTTATTAAGCCTTTCAGCATGTTCTTTTTTGCCTGGTTGTTTATGCGTATTATCTGGGCCCCGTATATCGGATACGAGCTGGCAGGTGAATACATGGCCGGCATGATTCTTTTGGGTATAGCACCGTGTACGGCAATGGTCCTGGTTTTCAGTTACCTGGCCAAGGGATTTATGGGCCTTACTCTGGTGCTGGTGGCTATTAACTCGCTGACCATGCTTGTCCTTTATGCTCCATTGGGCAACTTCTTATTAGATGTTGCAGAAATGCCCATACCTTTTATGACTATATTTTTGAGCATCATGCTCTATGTGGGGGTTTCGCTTGTAGCCGGCTATATCACCCGCAATATGAAGAGGCGGCCCCGGCTTCCATGATTGGAGCCAGCAACCATTTCGAAGTAGAGATTGCTACAGCGGTCACGGTATTTGGATAAGGTTCAGGGGCTGCTCTTTCCACAGTAGTAGGGGTTCTCATTGAAGTGCCGATCATGTTAACTTTGGTGACTATTTGCCTTTTGAAACACTATTGGTCGAAGTTTCAAAGCGCAGGGTGAACCAGAACTCATTTTTTATCTTGATACCGGCTTCATCCATCCGGTGCTTAATCCTGAAGATCTGGATACGGGTTTTGAAGGTTTTAACCATTTCGCCCTGACGGACTAAGTGCAGTTTCTTGATCAGGAAAGCGGAAGACTTTATCCGTATTAATTTCTTGATGCTTTTGATCATTTGAAAGGCATGGACTATGCTTGATTTGCGGCTACTTCTTTCCCATTGGCTTATTCGTGGATAGTTGATATAATCCAACCAAGCATCTGAAAGTTATTTCACTTAAAGCAAAAGGAGTAAAAAATGATTGAAACCGATTTAAAAGAAGTGCGTAAAACCCTGGGAGAGATATCTGATTTGAACTCCAGCCTTGCCCTGCTCAGCTGGGACCAGCAGACCTATATGCCGCCAAAGGGTGCGGTTATACGCGGCAGGCAGCAGGCCACCCTTTCTGCACTGGCCCACCAGAAGTTTGTTTCAGAAGAATTCGGAGAGCAGATGCAGCGACTGCACGACAGGAAAAATGAGTTGTCGACTGACGACAGGTCCCTGGTTGAAGTTAGCCTTTATGACTACGACCGTGCAGTCTGCCTTCCCGAAGAATTCGTTGAAGAATTAACCATCGCTCAATCTGCGGGTTTCGAAGCCTGGGTTGCGGCGCGTAAGGAAAACGATTTTACATCTTTCCTGCCCCACCTTGAAAAACTAATCGATCTGGCCCGCCGCAAGGCTGATTATCACGGCTATGAAGGCACTCCCTACAACGCACTCCTGGAGGATTTTGAACCCGGCATGACTGCAGAACAGCTGGATCGCATATTCGGAGAACTGGCTTTACGGCAGAGCAAATTGGTGGAAAGAATTGCTGCTTCACCGGTCCAGCCTGATACTTCCTGGCTGCAAAGGGAATGGCCTAAACAGCCCCAGTTTGACTTTGCCAGGCTGGTTCTTCAGGATATAGGCTTTGATTATGAGCGCGGCCGCCAGGATTTAGCGCCGCACCCCTTTACAACCAGTTTATCCGCCCAAGATGTAAGGTTGACTACCCGGATTTCTTCTGAAGAGCCTTTTTCCTGCTTGACTGGTTCTATCCATGAAGGAGGGCACGGCCTTTACGAACAGGGTTTTGCTGAGCATGATGTTCGCACCCCGCTGGCTAACTGCTCGTCACTTGGAATTCACGAATCGCAATCGAGGACATGGGAAAACATTATTGGACGCAGCCTGCCTTTTTGGCAGCACTACACCCCGCAATTTAAACAATATATGGGGGAAGCAGCGTCCGGAATTTCGGTCGAGCAAATTTTCCGGGCCATCAACCGGGTCTCTCCCAGCCTGATTCGCGTTGAAGCGGACGAATGCACCTATAATCTACATATTATACTGCGCTATGAAATCGAGAGGGCCTTGTTGGAAGGCAGGATCAGTGCCCGCGAAATTCCAGAAGCCTGGAATGCGCGGATGAAAGAGCTGTTGGGCATCGACGTTCCCGATGATGCTTCTGGATCTCTGCAGGATATTCACTGGTCTATGGGCATGTTTGGCTATTTTCCTACTTATGCGCTTGGCAACCTCTATGCTGCGCAAATGTTTGAACAGGTTGAAAAAGAGCTGCCGGGACTCTGGAGCGAGATTGAAGCCGGGCAGTTTACGGGGCTGCTTAACTGGTTGAGGAAGAACGTCCATCTTCACGGCCGCCGGAAACTGGCCCACCAGATTATTGAAGACAGCACCGGCAGCCCACCTGCCAGCGGGCCATACCTGCAGTATCTGGAATCCAAGTACGGGAGTCTTTATGCCCTGTAAACTGAACGGATTGCCATCGGGGAGTCTTTAAGATTGATTCCCGGATTTTTCGCACGGCATAATTGTATAAATAGGTTTACTTAATTCTCACTAAGTGATAATAATCCGGTTTCTTCCGGCTTGTTTTGCAGCATAAAGTGCTTTGTCTGCCGAAGCTATGAGTTTTTCGATTGAGTTTTCGGCTGAAGGAATCACACTGGCCACCCCGATGCTTAGAGTTACAAATTGACTGCACCTGGAATCTTCATGCTTAAGATTGAGGGCCTCTGTGGCCTGCCTGATCTTTCCTGCCAGGTGTTCAGCGTCCTTAAGGTCAACCCCCGGCAGCACCAGCATAAATTCTTCACCGCCATAACGGGCGGGTAGATCACTGCTTCTTCGGCTATACCCTGTTAAAACAGATGCTATAGCCCTGAGGCAGTCATCACCGGCCTGGTGACCATAAAGATCATTATAGTTTTTGAAAAAATCTATATCACACATAAGCAAAGAAAGCGGCTTCTGTTCCCGCTGCAGCCTCTTCCATTCCCTTGATAAATGCTCTTCAAGCTTACGGCGGTTGGCAAGGCCGGTAAGTCCATCAGTATCCGATAGTTCTTTAACCATCTGATAATGCCGGGCATTTTCAATTGCCAGGCCGCAAATATTAACAATTCTGTTGGCCAGGTTTTTATATTGCTCACGATTTTGGGGTTGGTTTAACCCTTTTGCTTCAATTTCACCTAACAGACCTCCGCTGCCATATACCGGAACGACAAAGCCGTCAGCTTCGTTTTCTGCCCTTTCCGACCGGTTAACAAGGGTGTCTTTCACAGCCGGTTTGAAATTAACCTCCCGAGGTGCAAAAAGCATGGTGAATAAATCCCGGATATTTGCCAGTACCTGGTCTTCACTGCGTACCCGGGTCAAAGAGTTCAACAGGTCAAGCGCCATGGAAAAATCAGCAAGCTCTTTGTGATAATCATATTGATTTTCTTTTTCAAGATTGCCGTTTGTTTTATCCCGGCTTTTTAGAATGGTATTACTTAGCAGCAGATCTAGGTAAACCAGCCCAACAAGAATAGTTTCTTTGGGGCGGTCTACATACGAAGCAAACTCAGCTAAGTTCGTCTCTGCTTCCGGATCGACCCCGGTATCGAGCAGCAGCACAGCTCGCGCCGATTCCATAAAAAAGTTTCTGGCTGTCTTTTGATCAAATCCCCACCGGTCAAGGATATCTCGCCAATGTTTCAGCCAACCCGGGGTAACCAGGTAAAAGCCTTTCTTAATGTAGTCTTCCACCAGGTCCGGGCTGGTAATCAGGTGAAAGCACTGTTTAAAATCATAGTCATAGTGCCGGTCTGCTATCTTTTGTTTGTCCGGCAGACCTTTTATGCCGCCACAGCTGACGATATGCAGCTCTGAATAATCAGCTTCTTCTCCAGGCAGGTCTTTTTTTAGCGTCTTCCAGTCAACAGGCGGCATACCGCAGCGGGCTGGGAAAAAGGCTACCTGGATATCTTTGTACCTGGCAGGCAAATTAAGACTTTCAAGTTCCTGCTGATAATTGCTGCAGAACACAATTAATTGGCTACTCATCATCTTTTACCAACCGATCAAGTGGATATTTTCCGAAAGAATGTACTGTTTCAGCGATAGTGCGCAGGACTTGATCAGGAACCTGGTAGGGGATTTCCCCGTGATTGTCAGAAAGAATAAAACCGCCGCCGGGTGCCGCACGGGCCAGGGCATTTATTACCGCCTCTTTTGCTTCCTCCCGGTTCCAATGGATCATTTCAAGGCCATTAAGATTCCCTATAACTGTCAGCTTGTTCCGGCAGGCTTGCTTAACCTCCCTTAAATTCTCATTGGCGCTGATCCCTACAGCTCCAGTGCCTGTCTCGACCAGATCGTCAATAATCGGCAGCGCTCGACCTGAGGCCATATGCGTTGCCGTAGGACCATTAATCCGGCTAATCGTTTTTTTCGCCACCCGGTGACCGGTTTGCAAATATATTTCCCGGGGAATAATAGTTGGTGAAGAAACCGGATCAAAATAGCAGATTGAAGCCGCTCCTGCTTCGAGCTGGGCGTTAGCCCACTCTGCACAGAAGGCCTCATTAACTTCCATTAAACGGTTAAAAAGTTGTGGTTCGTTGTAAATCATTTCAAGATAGGTTTCAAAACCTGCCTGCATTACCGGTACAGAAAAAGGAGAAACTACAACCCCGAGCACCGGTACTGCTCCGGCCGACTTTTCATTTAACAAGCGAATAGTTTTAAGCACTTCCTGTAAAACCGGGCTTTCAGCTATAACCGGTGGTTTCAGGGTATTTATTTGCTTTAAGCTTTTTATAAATGGTTCTCCAGAATTGGGGGGACCGTCCTCCTTGAAAATAACTTCGCCTCCCCAGGCTTGAATCTCAGCGGCTGCATAAAAAAAACCAAAAAGGCAGTCATTGCTGTATTTTTCTCGCATACGCAGCTGAGCTTCAACTACATTTTCCGCTTTCGAAAAGTAGTCTTTGATACTGAGGCCCGTTTCTTTTGCACCATGGGTGGTTAAAAGCAGAAAAAGGGGCACCCGGTCAGGTTCTTCATGCCCGAGAGTGGTAAGCACCCGCTGCATCGGGCTCATTTCAGGCTCACTCATTTGTTTTCCCCCCTTGCAGCGAACTGACAATCTTTAGGGCGTCTGATGCTGTGTAGCCGACCGCATCGGCGCCGACTGTCTGCCATAATTGGCGATCCAGTCGAAACGGCGCCCCGCCGACAACAATTTTTACTTTATCGCTGCCGTGTTTCAGTCCTCTGACTACCTCTTTAACCTGTAGTGCTGAGGAGAGCATTAATGCGGATATTAAAATTAATTCAAGCCGATCTTCCAAAACTCTGTTGATCAGACCCTCGGTCTCCATTCGTCCGTAATCAATAAGCTGAAAACCGCCTGCACGCAATATAGAATAGACTATTTTTTTGCCAAGTGAATGATAATCGTTAAGCAAGGTGATTGCCATCTTAGGTTTATCTATACGCTGGCCGCTTTGATCGGGCAGGACCCTGTCAAGCATTTCTTCACAAATCCTGCCGCTCATGTAGACCTGTGAAAGAGCATACTCGCCTTTTTCCCAACCGCTACCAATTTCATCAAGCGCTTCCACTGCAATCGCTTCCACAAAATTCAGCGGTGTATGTTTTAGCAAATATTTATCTAAAATACCGATTGCAGCTTCTTTGTCACTTGCCAGCAGCGCATTCCGGAAATTACCAATTACTGCTTGCATCGAATTTGGTTCTCCTTCCTTACTTTATTAGTCAGCCTGCTGTAAAAATAGCACAGCTTGCGGTAATCCTGAGGGGCTTCCGGGGAGTATAGCCTGTTTTCTGCTTGAGAGCAGCAAACAGTCACAGCTTTTACAGGTCATAGTATTAATGCTTACCATTTTATCAGTCAGGTGAGAGTCGATAATGTTGAATTATTATTTCATTTTATTTATTTAAAAATGATTATATCTCAAAAAAAAAGCTCCAGCAAGAGTTACACAATCTCGGTGTTCAGGATGGCAGAGTGAAAAGGAACGGTACTCAGGGCAAAAAGGAGTAATCAAAAGGAGTTACAGGAGAAGGTTGAAGGGGGTCATTGCGGACTATCTCCCGGGTTGGAGAGGGCGTCTGCCAAACCTGATGCGCGTCTCATGGTTCGTTTTACTGCTATTTCCAGGACTGCGCAGAGGCCGACCAGGATCACCGAGGTTTTTGCGCGGGTTATAGCGGTGTAGAGAAGTTCCCGGGTTAGCGGACGGACATCCCCTTCGGGCAGCATAATTGCGACGTTGTCGTATTCGGAACCCTGAGCCTTGTGCACTGTGGTTGCCCAGGCCAGGTCCAGTCTCCCGCGCAGCGTTTCCAGTGGGAAGGCGGCGAAGCTATTGCCGCGCGGGAAAACAGCCATTAGTTTGGCCGGCTGACGTCTTGTCCCGTCGGATGCTGAAACTCGTAAAACCAGGCCGGAGTCACCGTTATATAGTCGATGCGCATAGTCGTTGCGGGTGATCAGCACCGGTTCGCCTGCCAGGAAAGATCGGTTTTCCGGGATTTCTTCACCGCTCCTTTTAAATTCATCCAGCCACCTGCGGTGAAACCAGGCATTGACGGGCTTGGAACCCGTTCTCCCTGCAGCAATACGGGTTACACATAAGATCCTGAATCGTTCGTAATGGGAGAGGATTACTCGTAAGTCTTGCGCGGTCTGTTCATCAAATCCTGAAGGTCCGGCCACGTATTCGCGTGAAAGGCGTTCTTTTAAATCCGGCAGAGCACTGCGCAGGCGTTTTTGCCATGCAGCCAGAAAGGCAAGTTTCTGGTGATCATCACCAGGTTGCAAATGCTCGATACCTGTAAAGTTTAGTTCTGAGACCTGGTTTCTGATGGCTAATGCCCTGCCTCCTCCCGCAGTTTTAGGCGATGCCCCCTCATTGACAGCGTTTGCAACATCTAAGATTTTTCTTCCAGCAGAATCTTCTTCCCGGGCGCGGTAACTTTTTTTCAGCACCACCACCCTGCCTTGTTCATTTGCTGTTTTCCCCTGGCAAAGGTCCCGCATTACGGCTCCTGCTTCGATGGAGGGAAGCTGGTCTGCGTCACCGAGGAAGACCACCTGCGCCCGGGGATTCAAGGCCCGCAGCAGGTTATCCATCATGGCCAGATCAATCATCGAGCTTTCGTCAACAATCACAAATTGTTCTGAAAGAAGGTTATGTTCGTTGTGCAGGAAGCGATCTGCGCCGGGAGAGTAGCCGAGCAGCCGGTGAAGAGTGGAAGAGGTCGGGCATCTATCGGCAAGCCTGCGATCAGCTTGATCAGGAACCGGGATTGCAGCCAGGTGGTTAATAATTGACTGGCGCAACCTGTCTGCTGCTTTTCCGGTCGGTGCAGCCAGGGCAATCGATTCAAGGGCAGGCTTGCCGGCCCGGGCCAGCACACGAAGTATATTTGCCACGATGGAAGTTTTGCCGCTGCCCGGCCTGCCGCTGATGATTGTAATACGCCCACTCAAGGCTGCCCGTACAGCTTCTTTCTGCTGATTATCTAATTCAACTTTTTGTAATGATTCTAACGGAGGAGAGGCAATAACTTCATGCAGTGCGTTTTCGAGGGCCGGATCAAGTTTTCCACCGCCCGGGATGGCTTCAAAACCGGGATCATCATTGATTCTTTGACGAAGGTTTTCACCAACCCTGGTTTCCAGGACATGAAGTTTTTGGATGTACAGACAGTCGTGGTTGATGATTAGCGGCCGGTAATCATGCGGTCTGCCGAATACTGCAGCGAGAGGCGATGCAGACGATTTGGGGCAGATTTTTCGGGCATCTTCAAGCAGTTTATCGATCGAAAGGCGTTCTTCAGTGCTCAAAGCAAGTTCACTTAAAGCGCTGCCGGGATGGTAGAGATCTGTCAGAGGAAGCCTGGTGCTACCTCCGGCCGAGGTGGCCAGGGTTGCCAGCACCAGCAGCATCAAGGCCCGCTGCTCTTTAGCGCTGAAGTTTTCGCCCGGCAGCCGAGCAAGCTCCCAGGCAAAAAATAGCGATTCGATACCAAGGTCGAGGTTTTCCGCCCGGCAGACAAGATCGTCTGGAAAGCCGGGCAAATGACCCTGCACTTGATCAGCATGACCTATTGCAGAAGCGCCGCTGCCCAGCGGTGTCCAGTTATATGAAACGTTCATCTCAAATTACCCCTTTCGCGCAAACCTTACTGAGGCTCCTGATCTGCTTTGATTACCTGGCCGCCCCACTCTTCACGGCTTACCAAGGCTTGTTCCCAGGAGGTGATCTCCTCCCACGCCGGCCGAGAGTACCAGATGCCCTCCTGGTTTTCGCTGTTTTCGTCAGCTTGACGGATGCCCCGCATGAATGCATATAAAATCCCACCGAAGAGTGTTTCATAATCTTCTTTTGTTTTAATCCCAAGCAGGCGCACAACTGCTAAAGTATAAAGCCGGGCCTGAATATTGTAATTAGCTTCCACATGTTCTTTCAAGGCAGATTGGTCGAACGCCGCCAGGCGATCACTTTTCCAGTCAAGCAGATAAAATTTCCCTTCATGTTCAAAGGTAATATCAATCAGACCCTGCACGTAACCTCGCAGCACCTGAAATGGCAGAGTGCCTGTCTCGTTAAAATTGGCCTGGTTCGTTTCAAGAAGAGGGTGAAATGCTTCGGGGATCGGATAAATAAACGACATTTCCATGCGATGGTTTGTGCCTGAAGCTATCCCGCCGGGCATTTCAAGGACATTCGTTTTTTCGCAGTTTTGCACTTCGATTGGAGTGCGCAGCGCATCATAGACCAACCGGAGGGTAGAGGGCAAATACTGCTCTTGAAAGCCGTGTCGTCTGGCGATAATTTTAGCCCGCTGCCAGGCCTGATCCAGTGATGCCCATGTTTCAAAGCTGCGGGTGTTAATTTCATCAATCGGAATGTTTTCAATAAGGGCATGCAGAAATATCCCGGCTTCCCGGCCTCCGGGAAGTTCCGGTTCAGCAGAAGGATCACCGGCCGCTTCTCCTTCGGCAGGCAAAGTTCCTTCCCTGCCGCTCCCACCGGCAGAACCGGCCCAGCTTAAACGGGTTTCTTCTAGTCCTGACAGCCCCGTAGTTCCAGCTCCGGCCCTCTCTTCCAGCGCTACTTGATCGGTTTCGGCCTCTGCCGCTACTTCTTCATTTCGCTTTGCAGCCTGAACATCCAGGTCAGCGTCGGGTGCCTGCCAGTTAATACCGCGCTTAATCCGGGTATAGCTGGTCAGGAGCACCCCTCTGTGCCGGGGTTTGATTCGTGCTGCTTCAGGTGCGCTGGAGGCAGGGATTTCCAGCAAATTTTGAT
>SKPU01000152.1 GCA_007119335.1 Syntrophomonadaceae bacterium | reverse complement strand
GATTGTATCATGCCCTGAGAACCCCCCGGATTGTACATATAAAGTTAATAAAGATTCTTCAGATCTTTCAAACATTTGTATAAATCTTCTTCACGCATGCCAAACGGACCGCGTTATTCAGCCCGCCAGTTTAATAAAATGCCAAGCGTGCTTGAACCGGCAACGATCCCTAAATCAAAAGCAGCAGTAAAGGTAGCCATCCCGACTCCTCTTTCCATGATCGACAATTTATCTGCAGCCATGGCCATAACAGAAGAGTGGCCGGCTCCAAAACCCAACCCCAGGATAAAAGCGCTGATCAGAAGCTGCTCAGCAGAATAAGCCAGGGCTATCATCATCAGAGCAGCTGAAGCAATTAACAGGCCCGGTAAAAATACCCTGGAGCGGCCCTGCCGATCAGACAAGCGCCCGGCAGCCGGGCGCGAAAAAACCGTAGTCAAAGCAAAAACTGTAAAAAAGTAACCAACGGCCTGGATATCACGAGTTTCCCCCAACAGAGGTAAAAAGGTTAGTATACTGCCCAGGTTGAAGGTCATAAAAAAAATTATCAGGGAAGGGAAAAATACATTACGTGATAGTAACGGCGCCTTTTTCACTGTTACTGCTTGTGCGGCCCTCTCCCCCTGGGCTATCTCTTCTCTGCCTTTTTTTAATGAGGGCTCTTTGACCAGCAAACCACTGAACAAAGCCAGTAAAGCCGCAACTGAAGCAATAAAGAATAAAAGCAGGTAGTTGCTGTCTGTAGCAATACGGATTTGCTCACTGATCACTGGAGCCGAAGCCAGTGCTAAAGGTGGAGCTATTCCCATCAAACCCAGCGCTTCCCCTCGTCTGCCTGCTGGTGCAAGGTCAAGAGTCAGGGTGTTATAAGCAAGCAGGAAAGCTCCCCAGCCTAACCCCTGGATAGCTCGAAAGATAAAGACCAGGGACAGAGAGGGCAGAATCATCAAGGCCATCCCAGAGAGAGTATAAAGAACAATTCCCGTTATTAAAAGCCTTTTTCGCCCCCGTTGATTTAGATTTCTTCCCTGGAAAGGCCGTAAAACTACAGAACAGAAGGTAAATAGACCCATCAACAGACCTACTGCTGACTCACCACCCCCGCTATCAATCACGTAAAAAGGTAAAACCGGAATGTAGAAATCCAGAGCGAAAAATAAAAAAACCACCGCTCCAAAAAGAGCCATAAAATTAAAATTTACTATTTTTTCTTTGATTTCGGGGGCTGCAATCGGATCGAAGCTAGTTCTATTCATTATATTTGTTTCAGGAAACGATCCATCAACCTGTACCCTTCTTCAATATAAATTTTTGTCCCGGTAGCACTTGCTTCATCAAATTTGCGGTCAGAATCATCTTTAGGATTATTGCTGCGGTAGATAGCAAATGGAACCGGTTCTTTGGTATGCGTCCCCAGTGAAAGCGGGGTAGCATGATCGGTAATCATCATTATGCTGTACTCAAAACCACTTTTTTCTAACTCATCCCTAATCTTTCTAACTACTCTATGATCAATATATTCTATGGCTTTTATTTTATTCTCAGTTTCAAAACGGTGTGAACACTCATCCGGAGCTTCGATATGCAGGTAAATAAAATCCTGATCTTCTTTGAGCGCCTTAATGGCAGCTTCGGCTTTGCCGTTGTAATTAGTATCAATATTACCGGTCGCTCCTTCAACCTCGATTGTATCCAACCCGGCAAGAAGGCCAAGCCCTTTGACCAGGTCAACAGCCGATATTACCGAACCCTTCATATTATATTTTTCTGAGAAAGGCGGCAACAGTGGTTTACTGCCGTTGCCCCAGATCCAGATAGAATTTGCCGGATTAAGGCCCTGTTCAATTCGTTTGAGGTTGACCGGATGATCAGATAGAATACTATAGCTTTGTTCCATCATCTGCCTTAACCTTGCACTCTCTTTTCCTTGGGGAAGATGATCGCTAATTACCTGTCCGCTTATATCATGGGGAGGAGTTAAATCCCATTGGTCAGGAGCATCGTGCCAGACCATCAGGTGACGATAATTGGAGCCTCTATGAAAATCAATTTCTTCAGTCCCGAGACACTTGCTTATTTCTGTAATCAATTCTATAGCTTCTTCATTTGATATTTCACCGGCACAATAATCACTCATCCTTTTTTCTGGATAAGACTCTTCAGTAGAAAGCGTAACAAGGTTACAGCGGAAGGATATGTCGGTAGGCTCCAGTTTGACTCCCAAACTTGCCGCTTCAAAGGGAGAACGACCAGTGTAATATTTTAGTGGATCATACCCTATTACAGAAAGGTTAGCTGTATCACTACCGGGGGGGAGATCCTCTGGTATCGTTTTCACCAAACCTAACTCACCTTCAGCGGCGAGACGATCAAAATTAGGGGTGCGGGCATATTGCAGGGCTGTTTTGTTTTCTAATTGCTCCATTGGATAATCGGCCATTCCGTCTCCGACAATAACAATGTACTTCAAACACTATCACACTCCTTTAAATATTTACAGAGGTCAGATTAAACAGGAAATGCAGGCTGTGCAATGAAAATACCCTTTTCACATGCTTTTGTCAAGGGCAGGTAGATAACCTGATGAAGGATTTGTCCTAAGAAATAGCGAATGGAAATAAGAGTCCAGGAAATGAGAGGAGCAAAGTTTATGAGATACTATAGTACAAGAGGAGAAGCAGAAAAGATGAAAGCAGCCCAGGCAATATTAAAAGGCCTTGCTCCGGATGGTGGTTTATTCGTTCCGGCCGACCGCCTAAAACCTTATGCAACAAACAATCTGCCCGAAGGTAGTTATCAGGATTTGGCAAAAACCGTACTCAAACCTTTTCTGGCCGATTTCAGCGATGCAGACCTGGAAAGTACCATCCATAATGCCTACAATATTCACACTTTCGATCATCAAACTGTTACCCCCTTAATAAAACTTTCAGATCAACTCCACATTTTGGAATTATGGCATGGGCCAACTTGTGCATTTAAAGATATAGCCCTCCAGATTTTACCCCACTTCATCAATACCGCGCTGGCGAAAAACAATAAAAATAATGAGGTAGTGATTTTGACTGCTACTTCCGGAGACACAGGCAAGTCAGCCCTGGAAGGTTTCCGCGACGTTCCCGGGATCAGAATAATTGTTTATTTCCCTGAAAAAGGAGTAAGTGAAATACAAAAACTACAGATGATAACCCAGGAAGGCAGAAATGTCGGGGTATGCGCAGTAAAAGGTAATTTTGATGACACCCAGAAGAGGGTTAAGCAGATTTTCAACGATCAAGAATTAGCTGCCCAGCTGCAGGAAGCCGGGTACAGCCTGTCTTCAGCTAACTCCATCAATTGGGGGCGTCTACTGCCCCAAATAATCTACTACTTTGCCGCTTATCAGGAGCTAATCAGGCAGAACAGCCTTCAGCCAGGCCAGAAAGTAAACTTTGTTGTCCCTACCGGTAATTTTGGCAATATCCTGGCCGGGTATTATGCTCGGCAGCTGGGCCTTCCGGTAAACCGCTTGATCTGCGCTGCCAACCGAAATAACGTACTTTCCGATTTTATAAACAGTGGAATCTATGACAGTCGCAGACAGTTTTATAACAGCCTTTCACCTTCTATGGATATCCTTGTTTCAAGTAATCTTGAACGCCTGCTGTTTGAAATAACCGGGCATGATGCCAAGCGTATCTCGGTCTGGATGAAACAGCTAACCGAGGCAGGTCAATACCAGGTCGACCATGCAACCCTAGAAAAATTAACGGAACTTTTCTGGTCGGATTATGCAGACGATGACGAAACCTTGACGACCATAGCTGATACTTACCAGGATTTCAATTACCTGCTCGATCCGCACACCGCTGTCGGTAAAAATGTGCTGGATAAATATCTGGGGCAAGGAAAAGAGCAGTGTCCCTCGGTCATTCTTTCCACAGCCAGCCCGTTTAAATTCCCCAGCAGCACAATACGAGCCCTTTTTAACAGCGAACGCTTTAATGGTGTAACCGAGCTTGAAATGATAAAAATAATGGGCCGGGAAACAGGCATCCCAGTTCCGCATAATCTTGCTACCCTGGATCAAATGCCGATCAGGCACCAAAAAGTTATCAAACCTAAAGAAATGTACAGCCATTTGCTTCAAACTCTGGCAGTGAAGTAACTATTAAAGGGGCCAGATCCAGGACAATATTTGGGCCAGGCCCCTTCTTTACAGAAGAGTAAATTCGTAACATTTAGCCTTCGATACCAAAACGCTTGCTACTTATTCCTCTAAATCAGTCAATTCCTGATCAGCTGACCTGTATTTCCTTGCCCCAAAACGAGTGGCCAAGGCGGCACCAACCCCCAGGATAAAAATTGCCAGCGATACCAACGAACCAATTACCGGAATCAGGCTGATCAACCCGATCAAAACCACTCCCAGGGCGATTGCCCCCAGCGGATTGGACGAACCGGAAGAAGCAACATCTATGACCCTGCTGCCAACCAGGCTGGCAATCCCTGTGTAACCTAAAACCGCGGCAGCGGCCAGAACAATCAATTCAACTAAAATCAACGGGATCCCGATAATCGTTATCGCCAGCGCTATCATCAGGGGAACAGCCAAAACGAAAGCCAGAAGGCCCCACCCGATAACCGGACCTGTTCTTTCTGAAATTGCCTGTCCTGTTATTTTCACCTGTGCCGGGAACAATGTATAGGTCAGGGTAGCCAGGGCAAATAGAATCAACATGTTTAATATTCCCCGGGCAATATTACCGTAAATGGACATAAACGGTGAAAATGGCCATTCTCCGATATTTATCCTATCGTGCATAGCAAAGCTAAAGCTGACACTTCTAAGAGCATCGTTGATTGAACTAATCACCCGTCCAGCAATTCTCTGCCCCAGGCTTCCACCCACACCATCAATTTTTTCTTCATTTTCAGCCGGCTCTTCCTGCAGTTCAGAGGGAGTCAGCTCTTCCCCGATATCAACTGATCCGGTTCTAGCTGTGGCATCTTTATTTATCCTGCCCCGGTCAACATGAACCCGCCCGGATACGACGGAATCGGGTTTTAGGTCAATTACTCCCTGCCCCATCATGACATCGCCTTCTACAACACCGGTTATAACAACATTACCGCCTTCACTCTCCACATCTCCGCCTGTAAAGCCATTAATAAATACTTCACCAAACCCGGAGTAAACATTATTACCAACTGAACCGTCAACCTTAACCTTTCCCAGATCAGCATAGATATTGCCCCCTACCGAGCCATCAACAATCACTTCACCCATCCGCGCTTTAACATCACCGCTTACATTGCCGCTAACCTTTACCTGGCCCATGTTTGCTTCAACATCGCCGTTAACATCACCTTCAATGTTAACCTGGCCTATGTTATTTACCACATTGCCGTTAACCAGACCAAGCACATTAAGATCTCCCAGGTTTAAAGTTACATCCCCATTGACCTTTGTGCCAGGTTTGATCTCCAAATTACCGACTGCTTTAGATATATCTTTATCGATAACCTCGACATTTCCTGCCTCCGCCGTTTCAGCAGGCAGCAAACCAACCAGTAAAAAAATGCTTAGTAGAGTCAACAATGCCGCCATCCTTCTTTTCCTGATCATTCTTTCATCCCTCCACTGATTTTAACTTGCTCAAAATTAAAAATTCCAGGGCCACCAGGGCTGCCACAACAATAATTAATCCCAACGGTCAAATAGTTTAAACTGCAAACAAAAGTTCTATAAAAACATCGTTACTGCTCAGCGCTAGTCGTGATGCATTTAAGCCAATCTGACGGGGCATCCCAGCAAACAGCCACCACCCAATACAGCCGGAAGTTAGCAGATAAAAGCTTGAAAAAGCGAGAAATAAGAGCGCTGCTGCTACTAATGCATCAGAAAAGTGCTTGATGACAATACTTCCAATCAAAAAGCTTTGTATAAAGTTTCTATGAGTTTCAACCATGTCTTGCAGCGTTTTTTACAACATTTGCACCACCATTGTGATCGCACTCTATCATTAATACACATTGTACCACCAAAAGTCTTATTAAAAAGAAAAATCCGGCAGAATTTCTAACCGAATAATTATGGTTACCAAATTGTGCTCCGAATTTTTCTTAAAACCAAACTTCACCGACAGCTGTTATTTCGACATTACTGTGCGATAAAGTCGCTGACTGCACAAAACCATTTTCGATAGTCATCTCCAGCTCAGTCATCTCAGGGCCACCAAGTTCATTGCCTCCGCCGCATTCTACTTTTAAATTCGCTGAGCCGGAAGAATTGCCTTTTAAACATGGCAATTCACCCCAGAGCAGGGCGGCAATACCAAGCGCCACGGTGCCTGTGCCGCAGGACGGCTCAAAATAATCCTCTGCTACTGCGTGAGGATATACTGCCCGCAAGTCTGCACCATGTTCAGAATTCCAGTCATAAAGCACAACATTATATTCATTCTCACCTGTAGCAACCATAAACTGGTTTTGGATTTCTACGACTTTAGCAATGGTTTTTTGATCCCAGTTCATAAAATCAGCCCAGGGATAAAATTCTTTAAAACGATCTGCATTAATAACCAGGAACTTCCCGGCCTGCAATATTTCTAATCCATTAAATTGAAGAGGCCTGACGCCCCGTTCATAACATTCTTCTACAAAATTTTTCATACCGGTCTTGACACGTCCTGCTTTTTTCGAAGCTACCTCAATTTCCAGTTTTACAGGCCCACCTGCGGTTTGCAAAATGACTTCGGTAAATGGTTCTATTTTTTGGATCCCGAGCATTTCTCCGAAACGGGTGTCAATCAAGGCTGCTCCAAGCACCTGGGTTAACCCTCCGCAGGCACTAATAAAACATTTGGAAATTGGCTCAGCAATTTTTACAGCCAGTTCATGAGGTTTTTCGGTAGAATACAGGATGCCCATCTCATGACCATAGAGGTAATTGGGACCAAGTAGTTTTATAGCAGTTTCCAACTCTAACCCCACCGGCATCTGTTCCCCCGGGATCAATACAATCAGATTGCCACCCATATGCCCTCGCACAAAATCAAGCTTCACAAATAAAAGCCTCCCTATCGCACGCAATCGTGGGTAGTCCTTTTGAAATTGCCAGTCTAAGTTCTGACCAATTTTTTACCAAGCGTCTCAGTTCTTTAGTTTCTGCCGAGGGCTTACGCTAAAGCCTTAAGGAGTGAAACTCACTCCTTTAAATGAAATAGATTTCAGTAACAATGGCCCAGCTTACGAACTTCATTCATTCGTGTTGCCAGGCAGGGACATACATTTTCTGCAATATTTTCAAAACGGCAGGGACAGTAAAAGTCACCGTACATTTTATGCTTATCTACCAAACCCTCTAAAACCAACTCTTTATCTTCATTAAACGTATATTCCCGCAGATTAGCAAAAGTTTCTACGCGCCTGCGAATCTCGGTTTCAGGATCCTGCATCAGGCGAACAGCTTTAACTTCCGGTTCTGTTTCCTTTATTTCCAATTCAGCGCCGCAAACAGAACAGACCACTACCTGCCCGGGTTCAACCTCACCACGATAAAGAAAAGAAACCCTGCATACTTCACATGGTATACTATGCTTCATCTTTTAGGGCCCCTTCAATATCTTCCTGCTTGAAGCCTTGAATAACCGTACCATTAATCACTGTTACAGGAAAAGCACGCTTACCGGTTAGCTCTTCCACTTCTTCCAAAGCCTTTTTCTGTTCTTCTCCCTGAGTCAGATCAACGTCAACTACATCATATTGGACATTTTGATCGTCGAGAAACTGTTTAACTTTTTTACACCAGGGGCACGTGCTTAATGAATAAACTTTTACCATTTATCACACCTCTTTTTAATTTTATTCTCCTCCTAAAACACTTCTTGGCATAACCACAAAACAGGCGGATGAGATAACATCCAGCTCGATAACCTTATTCAAAGTTTCCGCACTCATTTCTTCATCAACCTGTAAAACCATCATCGCTTCACCACCGTCTTCTTGCCTGCCTAATTGCATGGAGGCTATATTGACATTTTCGTCACCCAGGAGGGTCCCGATTTTACCGACTACCCCGGGCTGATCACTGTGGGTTGTAACAAGCATGTAGTTGGCCGGTATAACCTCAATCCGATAATCATCAATCCTGACCAGGCGCATATCACCGTTAAGGAGGGTTCCTGATATATGATGTTCTTCACTCCCCGACCGGGCAGTCATAGTTATCAGGTTACTATAATTTTTTCCTTCAGTAGTCGATGTTTCCCGGACTTCGATCCCCCGGTTCTTCGCAAGGTGCATAGCATTGACCCAGTTAACCTCTTCCCCAATTATGTGACGTAAAAAACCAATCAGGCATGAAATAGTGAGGGGAGCAAGCGGCATGGAAGCTATTTCTCCTCTATAAGTAAGTTCGATTTCATCAACCGAACCACCAAACATCTGTAAATAAAAACTGCCCATCGCCCGCACCAAAGGTAAAAAGGGCCCAAGGGCTGCCCGCGTCTCCGGCATTAGGGCCGGCACATTTACTGCAGAAACAATCGGCTCTCCATGCAAAGCCTTTATAATCTGTTCTGAAACCTGCCGGGCTACATTAGTCTGTGCCTCACGGGTGAGAGCGCCGAGGTGTGGGGTAACTATAACATTCTCCAACTCCAGCAGTTTACAACTGCTCGGAGGTTCCTGTTCAAAAACATCCAGGGCAGCTCCCTCTACTTTACCTTCCTGCAGGGCCTTGCATAATGCGTCTTCATCTATTAAACCACCCCGGGCACAGTTAATAATGCGCACTCCCGGTTTCATCAAAGCAATTTCTTTTTCACCGATTAAATGGTATGCAGATGCGCTCATCGGCAGGTGGAGCGTAATAAAATCTGCCTGTTTTAAAAGATCCTCGAAAGGTTCTGTTTCAATGCCGAGTTTTTCAGCCTGTTCAGAAGACAAGTAGGGATCGTAACCAATTATCTTCATCCCCATCGCCCTGGCTCTACGGGCTACCTCACTACCTATCCGTCCCACACCGATCACGCCAAGCACTTTTTGATTCAACTCAACCCCGGTATAAGCAGATCTTTTCCATTCCCCTCGTTTAACCGAACAACTTGCTTCAGCAATATTTCTTGCCAAAGAGGTTAATAAAGCCATGGTATGCTCCGCGGCCGATATAGTATTCCCATGGGGTGCGTTAACAACAATAATCCCTTTTTCTGTAGCTTTATCGACATCAATGTTATCAACACCAACTCCGGCCCGGCCAATAACTTTCAGCTTTTCACCGGCCTCGATCACTTCTGCATTCACTTTTGAGCGACTCCGGACCACCAGGGCGTGATAAGCGCTGATCTCTGCAACTAACTGTTCGGGCTCAATATCAGGTTTGTAATCTACCTCTGTGTGCTTCTTTAAAACGTTAAGCCCTTCAGGTGATAAAGTATCACTTACTAAAACTTTCAATCATCAGCACCTCCGGCACCTTAAATAATCCGTGTCTTTTAGCAGGTTCATTTTTAGGATTTAGTATCTTTACTCTTTAGCAATTACACATAATATATCATAAAACATCTCTTACTCCAAACAGATAGGGAAAACTAAACGAAAATTGCAAACCAGTATCTTTAGCGTCT
>SKPU01000041.1 GCA_007119335.1 Syntrophomonadaceae bacterium | reverse complement strand
GTAGGTAGAATTCCTGTTGTAGCCACTCTTGATCCGCTTGATACTGATGCGTTTGTGCGTATACTCACTGAACCGCGTAATGCTTTAGTCAAGCAATATGAGAAGATCTTCGAATTGGACGGAGTTACTCTTGAATTTAAGGAAAACAGTCTAAAAGCGATAGCGGAAGAAGCAATGAACAGAAACACTGGGGCCAGGGGTTTAAGGGCTATCTTAGAAGAAGTCCTGCTTGGTGTGATGTTTGAACTGCCCTCCAGGGATGATATTGACCGCTGTATCATCACCAGGGAGGTCGTTCTTAATGGTGAGGAACCGCAATTGGTTACCAAAGATCAAGTGAAAAAGAAAGAAGAGTCAGCTTAAACAACAATTTCGAGAATAATGGGCAGGATTTGCCCGGACAGTATAAAAGTATTTGAAAGCGGGAAGCTGAAAATATTATAACCCGATGCTTCTCGCTTTAACTTTATATAGTGAAGGTGGTTAAAGTTATGCCTGGAAAAGAAAAACTAGCCGTGCTCCCCTTAAGAGGAGCCCTGGTATTTCCCTATATGGTCCTCCACCTGGATGTGGGGCGGGAAAGATCTATTTCTGCCATTGAGCATTCGATGGGGGAAGATAACCGGATAGTGCTGATGGCCCAAAAAGACTCTAAAAAGTCGGAGCCGGCTGAAAACGATCTTCATCAGGTTGGTACTGAGGCCCGTATCAAACAGATGATTAAATTGCCCGGTGGAACTCTCCGTATTTTGGTGGAGGGGCTGAGCCGCGTTAAAATAGTAAACTATGTTAGCGGCGAGCAGTTTTTAGAAGCGGAAGCAGAGTTTGTGGAAGATGAGCAAACCAAAACCCCTGAAATTGAAGCTCAAATGCGCAGCGTTCTTGAACAGTTTGAACAATACATTAAAATAAACCAGAAGGTCCCCCCGGAAACCCTTTCTAGTGTATCTGATATCGAAGAACCGGGACGTTTTACAGATGTCATTGCTTCTCATCTAACCATGAAGATTGAGCAAAAACAAGAGCTTCTGGAAGCAATTGAAATCGAAGATCGGCTTGAAAAACTGAACGAAATTTTGAGTCGTGAAGTGGAAATACAGGAAATTGAACGTAAGATTAACCTGCGGGTGCGCAAGCAGATGGAAAAGACTCAGAAAGAGTATTATTTGCGCGAACAAATGAAAGCGATTCAAAAAGAGCTTGGCGAGAAAGATGAAAGAATGGCCGAAGCCGAAGAATACCGGGAAAAAATTGCTGAGGCAAAGCTTCCTGACGAAGTTGAGGAAAAGGCCCTAAAAGAAATCGATCGTCTTGAGAAAATGCCCCCGGCAGCAGCGGAAGGCACTGTAATCAGGACTTACCTTGATTGGCTGCTTGAATTACCATGGAGTTCGGAAACCGATGATTGCCTGGATCTTGATGTGGCCGAAGAGATCTTAGATGAAGATCACTATGGGCTGCAAAAAGTCAAGGAGCGCATTATTGAGTACCTCGCAGTGCGGCAACTGGCTAACGAGCTAAAAGGCCCGATTCTCTGCCTGATTGGTCCACCCGGGGTTGGTAAGACTTCACTTGCTAAATCTGTTGCCCGGGCCATGGAGCGTAAATTTGTGAGGATCTCTCTGGGTGGCGTGCGTGACGAGGCGGAGATACGCGGTCACAGACGGACTTATATCGGAGCATTGCCGGGCAGGATTATCCAGGGTATGCGTGAAGCTAAATCAAAGAATCCGGTTTTCTTGATGGATGAGATTGATAAAATGTCCACAGACTTCAGAGGAGATCCGTCTTCGGCATTACTTGAAGTGCTTGATCCGGAGCAGAATCATACATTTAGTGATCACTATGTGGAAGTCCCGTTTGATCTTTCGCAGGTTATGTTTATAACCACCGGGAATACTTCTTTTAATATTCCCCAGGCTTTGCGGGACCGGATGGAGCTGATCCACATACCAGGTTACACGGAAGAGGACAAGGTAGAAATTGCCCGTCAGTATCTTATCCCGAAGCAGATCAAGGAAAACGGGCTTACAGACAAAAATCTTGAATTATCCGAAGGGGCTGTTCGCCGGATTATTCGTGAATATACCAGGGAAGCGGGAGTACGCAATCTGGAAAGAAACATTTCAGCTATTTGTCGCAAGGTGGCCCGGGAAGTGGTTAAAGAAAGCTATAACAAGGTTAAGCTGACCAGACAAAATCTACAAAAGTATTTGGGGATTCCCCGCTACCGCTTTGGTTCGGCGGAAAAGCAGGATGAGGTCGGTGTGGCCACCGGACTGGCCTGGACTGAAAGTGGTGGGGATCTGCTTTCTATAGAGGTGAGCTTAATGAAGGGTAAAGGTAAAATGACCCTGACCGGTCAGCTCGGTGAAATAATGCAGGAATCGGCCAAAGCTGCAATGAGTTATATTCGTTCAAGAGCAGAAACTCTCCAACTTAAAGAGAACTTTTATGAAGAAGTTGACATTCATATCCATGTGCCCGAGGGTGCTATCCCAAAAGATG
>SKPU01000204.1 GCA_007119335.1 Syntrophomonadaceae bacterium | reverse complement strand
TTATCAGAGCCAGACCCCTTAAGAAACCCGGGGACTTATACCCCCGGTTCGCTATTTCTTACACTTTCCATAAAAACCGGTTAAGTTAAGGGACTGGGCCAATCAAAATCATCAGGCTCTGGATGAAACTCCGCTTGCCAGCTATCGTAACTCATATGGCCAATAATTCACTTTTTGTTAGCAGACCCTACCGACCACTCAACTTAAAGGTTGATACAAAAGTTTTTATTTCACATTCATTATCCTGAACATTCCAGAACTTACAATCATGGAATTCCTCTTCATCTTCAACTTCCCCGTTATTGCAAATCTCCATTGCTATAGGGCAATAAAATTTGTTTTCTTGAGCCGGCATCGTCTCTCTCACTCTCCTGTTTTGATTAGTTTATTCGACTTACTTGATCATTAACGATCATAACTTGATTTTTCAACCCTTCAACATCTATAGCCTTCAATGGCTCGGCTATTAATTGCATTAAAGATTGAACTGATCATTGTATAGATTACAAGATTTATAGAGCTCTTGTCAAAACTAATTTTTTGTTCATTTCTAATACTTCCCTGATTCAAGGTAAAAGTGCTGCAGCATTTTTAATGATTGGCTTAATCGTAAATTGGATTGAATACAAGTGGGGAAGGTCAAAAGAAATAGATCACTGAGTGAAACTACCTTGAAGCGGTCAATTTTCGGAGGGTAAAGTATTATCAAGGATAAGTAAATAACCGGGCTCTACCTGTCCCATTCTATTCTTAGACTTAGTTCATCTTTTAAACATGAAATGAATACTTCAACTAACTTTGGATCAAACTGGTTGCCGGAACAGCGCCGCAATTCTTCAATTGCTTCCTGATTTGATAAAACTTTACCATATGTTCGATAGCTGGTCATCGCTATAAAAGAACTGACAACAGACATGATGCGGCATTCTACCGGTATTGCCTCGCCCTTAATGCCGGCAGGATAACCACTGCCATCGAAGTTTTCATGATGGTAGAGGATTAGATCAGCAATTTTATTCAGGGCAGGTGAAAATGAAGCAATACGACTACCCTTTTCTGAATGCTGACGAACCATTTCCCACTCATCTTGTTTTAACCTTCCCTGCTTATTAAAAACTGATTCCGGAATAGCCACATTACCCAGATGACAAGCCTCAGATAATGCTATCAGGTTAGCCATCTGCTGATCATTGAGTCCGATTTTTTGGCCGATTTTGATAGATAATTGCTTTTTATACTCGTTTTCCTTTCCGCCATCTCTTTTACGATCATCCTGGTAAGCCAACAAAGCTTTAACTATATTACCACAAGCTTGCTGGTTGCGCTGCAGCTTGTCTTGATACATATTACTGTCTGCCATACTATAGGTTTCTTCCAATAATTGGGTATCCTTTTCACTGACTGCTAAACCCATCGAAATACTAATGGGCAGATCCGGCTGAACTTCATTATATGCATCAATAGCGTTGCGTATCCTGCTGATTAGTTTATTAGCTTCTTTCTGATTTGTTCGCGGCAAAATTATGGCAAACTCATCGCCACTAACCCGGGCCAGTATATCAGAACTACGCATATTTTCCTCAAGCAGGTTGGCGCAAGCTTTAAGATATTGGTCTCCTTTTCGATGGCCCAGGGAATCGTTAATCAGTTTCATGCCGTCTAAATCCGCAGAAATAACTGTAACCGGATATTCTCTGCCTCCATCGAGTCGGTCAAGCTCATTTTCAAAATATCGACGGTTATACAGTCCGGTCAACTGGTCCTGAAAGCTTAAGTATTTTAATTGCTCCTCGAGCTGCATGCGCTCAGTAATATCGCGGCCCAGTCCCCGAAAGCCCACAATATAACCTTCTTTGTTATATATAAGTGATAAAGAAAGGTCAGCAGTGATATTCGATCCATCTTTACGGATCAAATTTATGATCACACTGAATCTGGGCTTTGCTTTTTCAAAAGCTTGATTGAAAACCTTATAGATCTGATCGCTATTTTGACACAGAGATCTGAAGTTTAGACCGATCAGTTCTTTTTCATTATAGCCAAGCATTTTTTCCATCGCTCTGTTGCAGGCAGTAAAATTTCCCCGCAGATCTACTGCGTAATAGGCATCTTCTGTAAATTCAAGGATTTCACGATATTTTTTCTCGCTTTCCCGCAGGGCATCCTCTGCACGCTGCTTGATCAGGGCACTAGCTATTATTTCAGCGACAACTTTGAGCAGGGAGACGTGCTCATCTGACCAGAAACTTTCTTCGGAAACAGAGCCGAAACCAATATGCCCTAGCATTTTATTATCAGATAGAATGGGAATAATCAGGCCAGATTTTATTAGATGCTCCTGAAAGAATGACTTTTCAAATGCCGCTTCAGACGGTAACCCTTCGACACTGGGGATAAATATAGTTTCGCCAAGTTTTAATTTTTTCATTAACCAGGGATAATTCTCAAACTTTATATTCGATAGGTCATATAACACTGGTTCGATACCGGGCTTGCTGTACTCGTAGGCTTTGGCAACATATTT
>SKPU01000065.1 GCA_007119335.1 Syntrophomonadaceae bacterium | reverse complement strand
CCACAAATATGCAGATCAAATGTCGGCCAACGAATACGTCAAGCAGGTTATCCAGCAGAAGATTTACGATCCTGTCTTGAGTTTTCAGCTCTTAAGCGGTTTTAAGCTAAAATGGGTCAACCCAAACTACTTATCCGATGATAAGGCTTCGCGCAGTTACGCTGTCCTGCTCGAATGGAGCAACGTTGATTACATGCCCAGCTCGAAGCGTCTATACCTGCGCGCTTTTCCGGTGCGCATCTGCACCGTGCAGTATATGCTTAAAAAAATTGATTCCTTCGAGGATTTTGCCAGCCAGTGCGAATACTTTGTCGATGTTGCCGCCCTGGATAATTCAGATTTTGTGGTTTTTCCGGAAACTTTCACTATCCACCTGCTTTCTTTTATAGATGAAAGAATTCCAGGCAAGCAGGTCCGCCGATTGGCAGAATATACCGAGCAATACATCAAGCTATTCAGCATGCTCTCCATGAGGTATAATGTTAACATTATCGGCGGTTCGCACTTTGTCGAGGAAAATGAACTGCTTTATAACGTCAGTTACCTTTTCCGCAGAGACGGAACGATTGACCGGCAGTACAAACTGCACATTACCCCCGATGAACGCAAATGGTGGGCTATCCAGCCCGGTAACGAGCTAAAAGTATTTGATACCGACTGCGGGAAAATTGCAATCCTGATCTGTTATGATACCCAGTTTCCCGAACTGTGCCGTATGGCTGTTGATAGGGGAGCGCGGATCATTTTTACCCCCTTCTGCACCGATGACCGTCAAGGTTACCTGCGCGTGCGCTACTGTGCCCAGGCCCGGGCTGTCGAGAATCAGGTTTTTACAGTGATTGCAGGAACCGTCGGCAACCTGACCCATGTGCCGCGGACCGATACGATGTATGCCCAGTCCGGAGTTTTTTCTCCATCGGACTTTCCCTTCTCCCGGGATGGGATTGTCGGCGAGTGCAGCGCTAACATTGAAACCATTGTAATCGGTGAAGTCGACCTGGAGATCCTGCGCCGTAACCGGATCACCGGAACGGTCACCCATCTCAAGGACCGCCGCAAGGATCTTTACCAGATTATCGAAGGTGCCTCCAAAAGCCAGACTTATGGTGAAGTGCCGCAGTCCACTTCCCCAGAAGCCGGCCAGTCAGAACCGGTCAAGAAGTAAATATGTTTTTGAAAGTGCATTATTGAAACCTTAAAAGCCCAGGTAATTATTCTCCCCGGGTCTGGTATATTGAATCCGATAGAAACAGGTCTTTAGTATTTGATTTTACTGAGGCCTGTTTATTTGAAACCGAGGCGCAATTTGCCAGGTAGAATTTACCCTTGCGGTTTTGGCTCCGTAAATTTGATTGTTACCTGTGCGCCACTTTCCGATGGTTTGTTTTTGACAGTAATTGTTCCCCCGTGTTTTTCCATTATTGCCCGGGAAATAGCAAGACCAAGCCCGCTGCCTCCATTTTTTGTTCTGTAGAAGAAGGGGTTAAAAGCTTTTTCTAGCTGATCAGGATCGAAACCCGGTCCATCGTCTTCAATCTGGATGGTTTCTTCTTTTACCGTGACCGCTACTTTTTTTCTGGCGTGATGAAGAGCGTTGCTGAGTATGTTTAACAGCAAGCGGTGAATTTTTTCCGGGTCGCCTTCGATTTTAAGGTCAGTAGCTTCTATGGTGGTTACGATATTAATTTCTTTTTCAAGGGCCATGCTTTTGACTGCGTGTACCGCCTCATTGATCGCATCATCAAGGATAATTGTTTCAAAACTATAGCTTTCTTTTAAAGATTCCATTTTAGAAAGGTAAATAAATTCATCAACCAGGGCTTTCATGCGCCTGGACTGTTTAATAATAATTTCAAGGCTATCACCTCTTTCCTCTTCGGGGATAACCCCGTCTTTTAAAGCTTCAGCATAACCCTGGATTGACATCAACGGGGTTTTAAGTTCGTGGGAAGTTTTCTGGAAAAAATCTTTTTGGGTGTGGTCATATTCCGCCAACTGCCCAGCCATATCATTGAAGGTGTCAGCGAGTTCTTCTAATTCGTCACCGGTATTGATGTCGAGTTTGCCCTCGAATTTGCGGTTGGCCAATTCAGAAGCCCGTTCTTTAAGCTGCTGCAGGGGACCGACTGCATAACGGGTTGCAAATATACCGGCCAGGAGGGAAGTAATAATTCCCACCCCGCCCGCAAAACCGAGGATGGCCAGTAAACTGCGGTTTAACTGGGTGAGCATATCGAGTTCGGAATAGAGGATCAGGGAAGCTTCTCTGCGGCCTTCACCCAGGATGACCGGGAATGCTACGGCAACCCGGTTTCTTTCAACCAGGCTTTCAGAAGATTGATCTTTAAGGGCCAGTTCGCGGAATTTTTCATTGAGCATTTCCGCCCCCGGCGGATATGATGAGAGGTCGCTGCTTTCAATAATAGTTCCGTCCGCTTCGAGCAGGATATATTCAGCATAGGCAATCCGGTTGGCCAGGTTAAAAAAAGTACCGCGCATTCGTCCGGGCCCCTGGCTTTCTTCCTGTATTGCAGAAGCGGACAGGGTTTCAGCAACCCGGTAGAGGCTGTTCACAGTATCGTTAATTAAGTACTGGCGCACCGTAAAGCTGAAGGCCAGGGCCAGGACAGCAAAAGAAATTAATAGAACCAGCAGATAACCTGTAAAGATACGTTTAAACATCGAGCTTATAGCCGTAACCCCACACTGTGCTCAGTTCAGGTTGGGCTCCTTTCTCGCGAATTTTTTTTCGAATTCTTTTCACCGTGTCGTCTACTGCTCTTTCTTCTCCCTCGTAGTCAAAGCCCCAGATTTTTTCGAGCAGTATTCCCCTGCTGAAAGGACGATTTGGCGAATCAGCGAGCAAGTGGAGCAGGTCGAACTCTTTGTTGGTTAAGTTTACCACATTACTGTTTATGATGACGCTTCTTTTTTCCGGATCTACAGTCATATTTTTTAAGACTAATTGATCTGAAGAATGATCTGTTGGCTGCAGACGCCGGAAGACAGTTTTAACTCGCATGATCAGTTCACGGGGGCTAAATGGTTTTGCCAGGTAGTCATCACCCCCGAGTTCGAGGCCGAGGACCCGGTCAAATTCCTCACCGCGGGCTGAGACAAAAATGATCGGTAGATCATAGTTTTCCCGGATGGTGCGGCATAGGCTCAGACCATCCATTTCCGGAAGCATAATATCTAAAATGAACATGTCCGGTTTGCTATTTACCAGGGCATTATTAATTTCTTCAGCAGACGAAAAGGTGCGCACAGTAAAATCTTCTTTTTCAAGATAGCGTTTAATCAGGTCTCGGATTTCCATTTCATCATCGACAACCCAGATAACAGCCATAAATCATACTCCTTTGCTCTTATCCTAATTGGTTATATTGTATCGATAACCTGGAGGTTAGACAAGGTTTAGATAATCATACGGGGACGTCTGTTATAAACGCCCCCGTCACTTAAATATATGTAAAGCCCCGGGGCGTTATTATTGGAGGAATTCCCTTCGGTCCCGCCCCAGGTGCGTTTGCTGTTTAACAGCCGGTCGTCTAAGGGTGTTTGCTTCACTTGATGAGGACCGGCTGTTAATTTGGTTGCCGCAGAGGGTTAAGCTGTACTTTGCCCTTGCACATACAGGATAAGCTTTAAGAATGGCATTTTTATGGAACCGGTTTTAAGATTCAGTTAAGATTTTGTAACTTGCCGGTTACAGTTGATTTGATAATCATTTTCAGAGCAGTTATAATATGGTAGTGTCTGCATAAGTAAATTTCTTAAAGTAAGCAGTATGGGAGAGTGCTAATTGAACAATCTATTGATGATTACTTTAATTGGCCTGGCGGCCGGGGTGATTGGGACCGGTTCAGGAACCATCATTGCTTTGTTTATTAATAATCCAAGCCGAGCCACACTTAGCTTTGCTCTGGGCTTTGCCGGCGGTATTATGCTGGCGATTGTCATGACTGACCTGCTGCCCGAAGCAGTAGAAAAAGGATCCTTTATTTCCGCTTTCAGTGGTTTGCTGATTGGTTCAATATTTATCCTGCTTATTGACATCAAACTGCCGCATTTCCACCTTTTTGAAACCGGTGATGAGCTGGTCCGGTATATTCGGACCGGCACGATCTTAGGTCTCGGTATTGCCATGCATAATTTACCGGAAGGAATAGCTATTGGGGCGAGTTATGTGGCCTCTCCGGCTCTCGGACTCACCCTGGCTTTGACTATTGCTCTCCATAATATTCCGGAGGGTATTGCCATGGCCTGTCCGCTTTGTGTTGGCGGTATGCGCAGGCGCTGGATTTTGTTTTATACTGCTGTGGCCGGTGTGCCGATGGGTATTGGCGCTTTTATCGGGTCCAGTATAGGATTGATCTCACCCCTGGTTCTTTCCCTGGCCCTTGGGTTTGCTGCCGGAGCAATGCTCTACATTATTTTTGGTGAATTGATACCGGGGGCCCAAAAAGACGGTCAGGGTTATGCGGGAACCTTTGGCGCGGTTTTTGGAACCATTGGAGGAATCTTACTGCTTTCAGTGATTTAGAACAAGCTTTATAAACGGGTGTAAGCGAAAGCCTGCAGCTGAGTCGCCAACATTGCCAGCGAGGAGCTGTCACCAGGACAAAATACAGCATGACTGAGGAGACACATAACAAGAATTATTATAACAAGAATGCTTTAGATGCCGGTGCTTCGACCGGCATGCCGATAAATCTTAGGGGTGCGGAATCTGCAACTTCACTTCGGAAATCGTGCCCCCGTTTATTGTTTGGGTTGTTTAAGCTGCTGGCAGCCGGGCAATTTAAGCTTGTTTTTTGAACATGAAGTTGAGGAAGACATGGACCAGTTCAGGGTCGAATTGAATGCCTGCATTTTTTTCTAGTTCGGCATAAGCAGTTTCACAGTTTATAGCTTGCTGGTGAGGCCGTTCGGAGGTCATTACGTCAAAGGCGTCTAAAATACTGAAGATGCGGCATTCCAGGGGGATTTCAGGGCCTTTCAGGCCGAGTGGATAACCGCTGCCGTCCCACTTTTCCTGGTGGCTCAGGATCAGGTTGGCTATCCCGGCTAAATCCGGTGAGGATGAAGCGATGCGGGAACCTTTTGCCGGGTGCTGTTTGATTATTTCCCACTCTTCGTCTGTTAGAGGCCCCGTTTTAAGAAGGATATCGTCAGAGATGCTTACTTTGCCAAGGTCATGCACTTGGGCAAGCAGGATCAGGTTGGACATTTGTTTTGAATCGAGGCTGATTCTTTCCCCGAAAGCTACACATAGTTTTTCGAGGCGTTCAATGTGACTTCCGATGAGGGGATCTTTTTCAGTAAGCGCTGCGATCAGGCTTTGTACTATCCCGTTGCGGGCGCTTTTACTCCGGTGTAGTTTATCCCTGAACATAAAATCATCAGCCTGCTTGAAAAGCTTATTCAATGAGGTGCCGCTTTCTTCAGCAGTCGCCACTCCCAGGGAAAGACTTAAAGGCAGGTCTGCGTTGTGCCGATTATAGAAAGCTACCTGGTGCCGTATCTGCCGGGCCAGGCATTCTCCTTCCCTGTTGCTGCTTAAGGGTAGGATAGCAGAGAATTCGTCACCACCGACCCGGCAGAGAATTCCTGTGGAACTAAAGGTTTCTTTTAAAATTTCGGCACAGGTCTTTAGCAGTTGATCTCCGGTGTTATGACCCATAGTATCATTGATTAATTTTAAGCCATCAATATCGGCGGAAATAATGGTGATCGGATATTCAGGATTATCTCCGAGAAACTTTAATTTTGCCTCAAAATAAGCCCGGTTATGGAGGCCAGTCAATTGGTCGTGATAGCTTAAGTAATAGAGTTTTTCTTCGCTGTAATCAAGAGCTTCTTCTGCAGTGGTTAACCTGCTGATTAAATATTCCAGCTCATCGTTGGCTTTTTTCAGTTCATCTTTATTCTCCTGGAGCCTGGAAAAATAGTTTTGCGCCTTTTCGAGGAGGTTATTAATGGTTCGGCCTAACATGGCTAATTCACTGTTTTTGTATTCGGGCAGCCTGTAAGAAAGGTTGTTTGCCAGGTCAATATTTTTGAGATCCTTTTCGAACCTGACAAGCGGCTTGTAAACATAGGTATGGTGGTAAATCAGAAATAGGGCTGCTATGAGCAGAGAAGCGGTTAATGTGAAAAAAAGTTCAGATCTAAATTGACTGAAGCTTTCTGTGAACCCATTGACCGGAATAAAGGTGGCCAGATGCCAGCCGGTCTCTCCTACCGGCAGGTAAGCCAAGTAACCATCTGTATCTGATATTTCCAGGCGGAGGACACCATCTTCAACCTCTGAAACCTTCTTTTCGATCTTTCCATATTTTTCTTCAAAAGCACTTAATCCAGCCGGAGGGGCCTGATTCTGGTCCGGATAGGCCAGAAGGCGGCCTTTTCCGTCAGTAAGGACAGAAAACGCTCCTTCATCTTGATCATGCTTTATTTCAACGCTGTTGAGCAGGGTGCTGATTTGTTTAACAGATATATCGCCCCCGATTACCCCGAGGAGCTGATGGTCCTTAGAATATACAGGAGTGGCGATGGTGAAAATGGTCTGGTTCTGACTGGCATTATTGGTGTATGCGTCAGTTAAGATAGTCCGGTTTTTTTCCAATGCTTTACTGTACCAGGGACTTTCATGAGCATTAAACACCGCTGGTGGTTTCTGAGCGCTGGTTTTAATCACTTCGTTTCCAGGTGTGGCAAAGGAAATGGTTTCAAATTCCTTGTTATGCTCTTTCAGGGATTCTAAATAAGCCAGAATATCATCGTCAGAATTTACATTTAAAGCGATGTGTTTTCCGGCAAATTCGATTGTGTGGGTGTGCTTGGCAAGCCAGACGTTAATTTCTTCACACAGGGCTTGGCCTGACAGTGCAGTTTTTTTTTGGGAAACGGTAATCATTTGATCATGGGTTCCATGGTATTGATGATACCATCCACTGATAAAAATGATAATCATGATGAAGGCCACTATATACAAATTCCGGATAAGACAATAAAAAAAAATCTCTCCCTACTTAAGCATCGGCGACATGCTAAACAAGATAAATAAGCGTCCAGGCTTTTGAAAAAACAAAGCGTAAAAAGCCAACCAGCATCCCGGTCATTGTGTTAGTGGATTAACGTGATGTAGAAGTATTATAGCATAGATATGAAGGATTGAAACAGTGTTGGTTCGGTTTTTTTGCCTGCAAATTTTTGCACTTCGGCATGGCCTTTTTTGCAATTAATTTTTGAAAGCCTCGTGTATCATAGTAAGTGCGTGTTGTTTTAGACACGGTAATCGTGATATAATCTACTATGACTATAGGATTAGTTAGCTATTCTTAGAAAGGGGTTAAAGATAAATGGAAAGCTTTGAAAAGAAGAAAGCCAACAACCTGATTAAGGAAAAGTCTCCCTATTTACTGCAGCATGCCTATAATCCGGTGCACTGGTATCCGTGGGGAGAAGAGGCTTTTTTGAAAGCGCGAGAAGAAGATAAACCGATTTTTTTAAGTATCGGTTACTCGACCTGCCACTGGTGCCATGTTATGGAACGAGAATCCTTTGAAGATCAGGAAGTAGCCGATCTGCTTAACCGGGAGTTTATTTCGATCAAAGTTGATCGGGAAGAGCGTCCTGACCTTGATCAAATTTACATGAATGCCTGCCAGGCTATGACCGGTCAGGGCGGATGGCCGCTCACTGTTTTCATAACTGCTGATAAAAAGCCTTTTTTTGCGGCAACCTATTTGCCGAAGCATACGCGCATGGGTATGAGCGGATTAATCGAATTTTTGCCCAGGTTGATTGAAGTTTGGAAAAACGAACGTGAGCGGGTAGAAAATTCTGCAGAAGAGATCACAGAGGCTTTGCGCAAGCATGCTTTGAGCAATATGCTCGAAGCGGAGCATTCGGAACGGGAGATGCCTTCGGAAGCTTTTATTGAACAGGCTTACCGACAGTTTGAGGAGACCTATGACCGCTTTGATGGCGGTTTTGGAAGTTCTCCGAAGTTCCCGGCGCCGCACCAACTTAATTTCCTTCTGCGCTATTGGAAGCGCAGCGGGTCTGATCAGGCACTGCAGATGGTCCTCAATACTCTAAAGGCTATGCACCGCGGCGGCATTTTTGACCAGCTCGGCTACGGCATCCACCGCTATTCAGTCGATCGGGAGTGGCTGGTTCCTCACTTCGAAAAAATGCTATATGATCAGGCAACCACTGCGATGGCAGCTTTAGATGCTTACCAGGCCTCCGGGGATCCGGAAATGGCTCGGTTTGCGCAGGAGATTTTTAGTTATGTGTTAACTGAACTGACTGCTCCGGAAGGCGGTTTCTATTCAGCTGAAGATGCGGACAGTGAGGGTGCGGAAGGGACCTTTTACGTCTGGGATTTTGAAGAGGTTCAAGCTTTACTCGGTTTTGAACGGGGGCCTTTAGTGGCTGAATATTACGGGATCACTGAGGAGGGTAACTTTGAAAAGGGAAAAAGCATTTTACACCGCAAAGGCGAACATGGAGCTTTTGCTGAACAGCGAGGGCTTACCGCAGGTGACTTGGATCAGATCATCGAAGAATCCCGGCAGATTCTTTTAAAGGCTCGTGAAGAAAGGGAGCGTCCTTTCCGCGACGATAAGGTGATTACCGCCTGGAACGGGTTGATGATTGCCGCCCTGGCCCGGGGCGCATTTGTCCTGGGCAAGCCTGAATATGCCGAAGCGGCAAACCGTGCGGCCGGATTTATAAATGAGCAACTTTTCTCTGCAGATGGCGCGCTGCTCAGGCGTTACCGCTCAGAAGAAGCGGCTATACCGGCCTTTTTAGAGGATTATGCCTTTTTGGTCAGAGGATTAATTGAATTGTCCAGGACTACATTTGAGAACCGCCACCTTGAACAGGCCGAGCAGTTGACCCGGACCATGGATCAATTGCTAAACCAGGGGGATGGGACCATGCTGTTCAGCTCATCTGCTGAAAACATTGCCGGCCTACCGGTTAAGGCTGAGGCTTATGATGGAGCTATGCCATCGGGGTTGTCAATCAGCGTTTTGAACTATCTGCAGTTAGGCCGTATTTTACGTGATGACAGCCTTTTTGAAAAAGGAGAATTACTTTTGAGCAGACACTCTGACATGCTAGAAAGAATTCCGACCGGTCACAGCGCTCTGTTAACCGCCCTGGATTACGCGCTTGCTTCGTCCGAGGAACTGATCATCAAGGGGAAAGCAGGATCGGACGCGGTTAAAGAACTGGTTTCACCAGCCAACCGGATATTTCGTCCGCACCTGGACATTCTTTTCCAGCCTGCTGAAGAAGCTACTGCCCGTTACTGTAAAGAAATGCGCTGCCTGGCCCCGGTCGATAATGCCGGTGATTTAAAAGCTCTACTGGAAGACAACTAATGCAAATTATTTTTACCGGAGGATTTTAGTTCCGATCCGCGGTGCGGGATCACCTTCCTCACTCCACCCCGCGGGTCGGGCACATCTCCGCTATAACGGGGTATTACATGAATATGAAAATGGAAAACAGTCTGACCGGCGGCTAAACCCACATTTGAACCGATGTTAAATCCGTCTGGCTCATACTTAAGCTGTAAATATTCTTTTGTCTTAAAAATCAATTCGACCATTGCGGTATGTTCTTCTAATGAGGTGTCAAAATAGGTTTCAACATGTCTTTTGGGAGTAATCAAAATGTGGCCTTCATTAACCGGGCAGCCATCATAAAATGCGATGGCCAGTTTATTTTCGGCAACAATGATCAGATTGTCACGTTGGCAAAATACACAGTTTTCCACAAAAACCCTCCTTCATAACTGATTAAAGTAAATGACTTACCGGCTGGATTGATTAAATTAACCTGTTATCTACTATAACATATTGTTGCCAGCCGGAGGGTGCCTAGCCTATAATAATTCAAGCCGGGGATGTTATGAAAGCAGGATAATCTAAGATCGGCGGT
>SKPU01000223.1 GCA_007119335.1 Syntrophomonadaceae bacterium | reverse complement strand
GATTTAATGCTGCCCGAGATTGATGGGTTTGAAGTTTGCCGAAGCATCCGCAAGAAACTAGAAGTGCCGATTATCATGCTAACGGCAAGAAGCGAAGATATTGACAAAGTGCTCGGACTGGAACTCGGAGCCGATGATTATTTGACCAAACCATTTAACTCAAGAGAACTTGTAGCGAGGATCAAGGCCATTTTAAGGCGTAGTGCTGCTTATGAAGAAGAATCGAAAAAACAAATCCAGATTGGTGAACTGCATATTGATCTCCTCCAGCACCGGGTTCGTCTGGATGGAAAAGATGTTAACCTTACTTCGAAAGAATTTGCCCTGCTTAGTTTCCTGGCAATTAATGCCGGAAATGTTTATTCACGCGAGCAACTCTTAGAACAAGTCTGGGGGTATGATTATTATGGCGATGTGCGCACTGTAGATGTTCACATCAGGCACCTCAGAGAAAAAATTGAGGCAGATCCGGGTAATCCTAACCTGATTATTACTGTTTGGGGCACGGGCTATAAAATCAGGGAGGACCTTTAATGCCAAGGTTTTACAGTATACGCTTTCGCCTTACTGCCACCTTTTTGGCAATCATTCTGGCGGTAATGTTAATCATCAGCCTTTTTCTTTATAATACTCTTGAACGCTACCACATGAACAACTTGCTGGAACATCTGGAACGCTCGGGGCAATTGGCTTCAGAGTTTTTAGTCGGTCATATGCGCGGCCAAATTGATACGGTACGGTTGAGTTCGCTTGCTGAAAATATAAGCCGCCAGGCTGGTTCACGCGTTGTTTTCGTTGACGATGAAGGAGTAGTGGTCGGTGACTCGGTGCGGGTCGGGGGCCTTCTCAATCAGTCCCTGGAGCAAAGAGATGTACATGCAGCTTTAGATGGTGAGGTTAGCAGCAGCACCGCATATAGTGAACGGCTAGACAATCAGATTATACAAATGGCTATTCCGGTCCGGGATGAGGGTGATGCAGTTATCGGGGCAATCTTTTTATCTACTTCTTTGGAAGCTGTAGAGCAAACGCTTTCCGACATCCGGTTATTTCTTTTCCTGGCTACGGTTTTAACTATGGTCGTAGTAGGCGGCGGTTCTATAGCCCTGGCCCGTCGCTTTACTAATCCGCTTGAAGAACTTACAGTGGCGGCTAGAAAAATGTCAGAGGGCAAGCTTGATCAGCATATTAAATTTAGATCGCATGATGAAATAGGTCGTCTGGCGGAGCAGTTTAACATTATGGCCAAGCGATTAAATTACTACACGAATAACTTGAAGAAGTTTGCTGCGGATGTTGCTCATGAAGTAAGGACTCCTCTTACCACCATGAGCTTGTTGATTAAGTCTTTAAAAGAATATGATATGGAACCGGAAGAGCAAAAAGAATTTGTTGATGATATTGACAGCGAACTGGATCGCCTGGTTGCTCTTGTTAATGATTTGCTCGAACTCTCGAAGCTGGAAAAAAATCAAATAAAATATGAAGTGGTTGACATGAATGCGTTGATCAGTGATATGAGCAAAGAAAATCAGCTGCGGTTTGCCAGGTCCGGATTGGATCTAATCGCGGATGTTGCGGATAAAAGTTTAAAAGTAAACGCAGTGCCCATGCAGCTGCGCCAGGTCATTGCTAACCTGCTGGATAATGCTCTGAACTATACTGCTCCCGGCGGGAAAGTCATTGTGCACCTGTACCAGGAAGGCACAGAAGTGATTGTAAAAGTTGAAGATACAGGGCGGGGTATTCCTGAAGAAGATATGGCATATATATTTGAGAGATTTTACCGGGTTGACAAAGACCGTTCCAGGGAATATGGCGGAACCGGGCTTGGCCTGGCTATTGTAAGTGAAATCATTACAGCGCATGCCGGAAGGGTATGGGTAGAAAGTGAAGAGGGCAAGGGGAGCTGTTTTTATTTTGCGCTGCCTGCTTTTGAAGAAGAATAACATTTTTAGGTTAGATTATGATAGAATTATTGTGTTCCTGTTTAATTATTCGGGGGTGTTTTTTTGAAACGGATGCAACCTTATTACTATATAATTGCCCTGGCCGGGCTCTTTATCCTGGCCGGAGTACTTCTATTTGCTATGCAGTTATTGCCGCAGACTGAACAGACCGGTGTAACTATTGAACCGCAGGAAGCAGAAGAGGGTGGAACTTTATACGACCTCTGGTTTACCAGCGCGGAGATATATGATTTAAGTATTGATCACGGCCTGAGTGGAATCCTTTTCAGTTCTGATGAAAATAAAGTAACTCTATTGGATAAAGATCGAAGACTGCGCTGGGATTTAAGTTTTTCAGCTGCTCCAGAGCAGGCTAAACTATCGTCCTGTGGCAATTATGTGGTTACAGGGACCACCGATGGCGAACTTTTATTTATGTCTGTAGATCAAGAATTTCACTGGGAAGATGAAGGCTTGCCGGTAGACAAACTGGCTGTTTCGCCAAATGCCAACTGGGTGACTGCTGCCCGCTCAGACTCTGAACAGGGTGCATACAAGATTGAACTATTTGACCGGGCCGGTGAGTTAAAATGGAGCACGGACAGCGGGCCGGTTGAGAATC
>SKPU01000149.1 GCA_007119335.1 Syntrophomonadaceae bacterium | reverse complement strand
GTTCTTTGCATTCCACTGGGACCAAACATAATCGGTATAGTCGCCAAAGATAAAGAGCAGTTCCCGGGTCACATCGTACTGGGCTAAAAGTTCCATCAATTCAGGGGGGATTTCCGCTACAACCTGCTCTATATAGTGGAAAGTCACCACGATAACCACGGCAAGGGCCAGGCCAAAGATTAAACCCACAACCAGGATCCAGCGCATTTGAAGCAGTTCTTTTCGAACCAGGTTGCCTAAATTCATTACTGATCCCTCCCCGAGTAATCCATAAACATATCTTCCAAACTACGGTGATATATTTCCAGGATGAAATGGGGATAATTACAGCAGGCCTCGTATATGGCATGGAAATTATCCTCAATGGTTAGAAGATAGCCGGTTTTACCTTCTTTTTGCACTGCCTTAATCCCGGGCATTCTGAGAAGTGCTTCCGGGGGTTCTTTTTGAAAAACAACCCGGATTGTTTTTTCCTCCACCTTCAGTTGTTCCATATCCACAACCCTGAACAACCGCCCTGCTTGTAAAAAGGCCACCCGGTCTGCAAGGCGTTCCAGTTCCTCCAGGTAGTGGGAAGAAATCAGCACCCCACGGCCTTCCCGCTGCATGAAATCCTCTAAGACCAGGTTAAGAAATTCGAGCCTGCGCATAGGATCCAGGCCCTCCAGGGGTTCGTCGAGTAAAAGCAAATCCGGCTTCTGGGCTAGGACCAGGATCAAGGCCAGTTGGGCTTTCATCCCCCTTGAAAGGTTCTTAACCGGCTCATCAGATGGCAGGTGAAAACGCTGCATCATTTCAGTGCATTTTTCCTCGTCCCATTCCGGATAGAATCTCTTACTAAACTCGATAGTCTGCTGGGGCGTCATAAAATCATAGAAGAAGGATTCGTCTGGGATATAACCGATTCGCCGTTTCTCTTGAACACCCAGGGTTTTTCCATCTTTCCCGAAAACAGACACCCGCCCGGAGGTCGGATTGATCAGCCCCATAACCAGCTTGATCAAAGTGGTTTTCCCGGCCCCGTTTGGTCCGACCAGGCCCATTATTTCGCCTGACTGAACTTCAAAACTAACCCCGTCCAGTGCTTTCTTCGAACCGAAAGCTTTACTCAAATTTTTTACCGCCAAGCAGCTCTCGCCCAATCAAAAAACCTCCTAACCTCTGCCCTGCAAGCGGCAGTTTATGCTTGCTCCCGATTAAAAGCTTCGTCTAACATTTTTACAAGCTTTGCCTGGCTAATGTTCAGCTGGCGCGCTTCCCTGATCAGCTCTTCGATTTTATCTTTTATGATCATCTCTTTATCCTCCATGCTTGGGTGAGGCAGATTACCAGAAATAAAAGTCCCCCTGCCCTGGATGCTTTCGATAATTCCCTCTTGTTCAAGATCCCGGTAGGCTCGGGCTACTGTATTGGGGTTGATGGTAAGCTCTAAGGCTACTTCCCTGACTGTAGGCAGTTGATCACCTGGTTTGAGCAGCCCGCCGATAACCCCCTTTTCAACCTGCCGGACTATTTGCTTGTAGATAGGCACCCCGCTGCGGGTATCGACAAATATTTTCAAACGGCTCTCCACCCAACATTGATTATTGTATTAATACAATAGACAATATTATTATATACTCGTTATTGTAGTTTGTAAAGAAATTTATTCTGGTTTTTAAGAAAGTTTTCACGGGTGGTTTAGGGGGAGGCAATTTCATCGATTTTTCATACAGGGCGCAAGCATATTACTTTCTTGTAATCAATTTTTCCCCGATTGGTTCAACCTTTCTTTCATCGGTTTCATGTAGCTGCCGGAAAGGTTATATTTTTCCCTGAACCGGTTCAACACTTTATACATAGCTTCTTTATACTGCTTGCCTGCACCACCTGTCTGGTAGAGCGCCCTGAAGTGGTCTTCTATCCCGGGGTATTCTTTATGAATGAAATCAAAAAAGCGTTTCCTGGTATTGCCCCTTAAATATAAGGTGCCTGGCAGGAGATAATCTACCCTGGATGCGCTGGCCCGTCTGCACAGCTCCTCCAAATTATTCTTGTAATCAGTGAGGTGCGGAATAATCGGCATTACATGAAGCCCGATTGATGCGTTAGTTTCCCTGAACCTACTTAAGACTTCGAATAGTTTTGCGGCCGGTTCGGCGCCTGGCTCAATTTTTTCCCTGACTGCCTCATTGCAGGTGGTTATAGTTGCAGCTACATTAATGTAGGTGATTTTTGAAAGTTGATCAATTAAGTCATAATCCCTCATAATAAGGCTTGATTTGGTTGAAATAATTGCCGGGGTTTTGTACTTGATCAGCAGCTCTAACACCTGCGGCATCAGCCGGTAATGTTCTTCCGCCGGTTGATAGCTATCCGTAACTCCGCCGATATTAATTACCTCGCGGTTCCAGCCGGGCGAGGCGAGCTCGCTTTCCAAGACACCTGCCAGGTTGGTTTTAACAAAAATTTCTCCGAAAAAATCACTGCAGTTTAAATACTGATGGGAAGTAACCGCATAGCAGTATACGCAGTTGTGGGAGCAGCCCCTGTAAAGATTGAGGTCCCAACCGTAAGGAATCTTTCTTTTTAACTT
>SKPU01000097.1 GCA_007119335.1 Syntrophomonadaceae bacterium | reverse complement strand
TTATCATGTTGCGGTTGGTAAAGTAAAGCTCGAGGCGGTGAAATTGCTTATCGTCTCCGGATAATTGCTGCAGTGTTTGAAGATAGACTAAAGCAGAAGCACCGGCTGCTGCCGCTAATGGATAGTTATCAAGGTTTAAATCCTGCCAGGTGTTTTCCTCCCACTGTCCTTTTATGAGCTGCTTTGATTCATCAGGATCGGGAACATAAGGCAGTTGATCGATCAGACCGCTGTTATTCATTTCTAATTGTTTTCTGCATAGCTTTTCGATTTCAGGGTTTCCACAAAGCAGCTCTGAGGGCTGAAGCCGGTGTAACTCATCAGAAATTGCTTCCCAGGCTCCCTCACCATTTTGTTCGGTTATCTGAAAATCTCCGGTTGAGATATCTACTGCGGCAAGGCCGTAGTGGTTGTTGTTATGGCTGATTACGCAGGCCAGATAATTATTGCGGCTTTCTTCAAGCATTTCAGGATCAGTGATCGTTCCGGGGGTTAAGACCCTGGTTATTTCACGTTTAACAAGGCCTTTGGCCTGTCCGGCATCCTCTACCTGTTCGCAGAGCACAACTTTATAACCTTTGCTGAGCAATTTATTTAAATAGGTTTCCGCTGAATGCATGGGCACCCCGGCCAGGGGAATTGGATCTTCAGAGCCGGCATCCCGGGAAGTTAGGGCAATTTCCATCTCTCTTGCCGCCAGCTGAGCATCTTCAAAAAATAACTCGAAAAAATCGCCTACCTGAAAGAGTAAAAGTTTATCAGGATGCTGTTCCTTGATCGCTTTATATTGTTCCATCATCGGGCTTGTCCGGTTCAATTAACTGCTCCTTCCATTTCACCAAACAGGTTCCAGGTTCTTGCTTCACTAATCCGGACATTTGTCAAACGTCCAATAAGGTTATCAGGACCTTTGAAGTGGACCAGTTTATTGTTCCTGGTTCGCCCGGTCTGCAGTTCAGGATCGTTTTTGCTCGGCCCTTCCACTAAGACTTCGTAAATTTGATTAACCATCTTGTCATTTTCTTCTTTACTGATCCGCTGCTGAATTTTATTTAAATATTGCAATCTTTTCTCTTTTTCCGCATAGGTAATGTCGTCTTCCAGTTTGGCTGCTCTTGTTCCATGGCGCGGAGAATAAATAAACGAGAAAGCGCTATCAAAGCGAACCTTTTCCAGCAAGTCCGCTGTTTCTAAAAACTGCTCCTCCGTCTCTCCCGGAAACCCAACAATAATATCTGAAGTAATCGACACCCCGGGAATAGCTGTTTTAATGTTTTTGATTAACTGCAGGTATTGTTCCCGGGTATAGCGGCGGTTCATTTTATTTAAGATCTGGTTGCTCCCGGCCTGGGCTGGCAGATGAAAATGTTCGCAGATCTTATCCCCCTGCTGCACAGCTTCAATCAGCTTCGGCGATAAATCCTTGGGGTGAGAAGTCATAAAGCGGATTCGAAACAGACCCTCAACCTGGTTTAACTCGGACAGCAGATCGGCAAATGTAACTGATCCGGGCAAATCGTGTCCATATGAATTTACATTTTGGCCGAGCAAGGTTACTTCCCGGTAACCATCTTTAGCCAGGTTGCGGACCTGTTCTGTTATGTCGTTAAAACTCCGACTGCGTTCCCGACCACGGACGTAAGGGACAATGCAGTAAGAGCAAAAATTATTACAACCATAGATAATCGGAACCCAGGCATGAAATGTACTGCGGGGAGCTACCGGCAGTCCTTCCCGGTCTGCATAATCTTCCTCTATGTCAACGATGGTTATTTTGCTGCGCCTGGCCTGATCAAGCAAATCGGGCAGGCGGGGCAGAGCATGAGTGCCAAAAACAAGATCTACCTGCCTGAAGCGATTTTTGATATAGCGAGCAGAAGTTTTCTGTTGGGTCATGCAGCCGCCCACGGCAATCACCAGATCTTCATTTTTTTCTTTCAATGCATAAAATTTTCCAAGCAGTGATGCAACCTTGTCTTCCGGTTTTTTGCGTACTGCACAGGTATTTAATATAATCAGGTCCGCATTTTCAGGATTGCTGGTGGGCCGGTAGCCCAGGTTTTCGATTACAGCCGCCATAACTTCTGAATCATGCTCATTCATCTGGCAGCCCATAGTGGTAATCATATACTGTTTGCCTTCACCGAAACGGACCAGCTGGTTTGAATTTACTTTAACTTGAGGATTCGACATTCAATCCCTCCTTTGATCCAACACATAATCTATTATAACAAAAATATCTCTCTTTAAAGAGGTGTCTTGATTTTTTAATGAAACGTAACTTGCAACATCAAATGCCCTGAAATAGCTGGTAGATATGTAATGTTTTGGGTCTCTATATTATTGAAACTGATCAAGGGTTTTGGTCAGGCTTTTAGACCTTCTAGAAGCCTGAAGCCGATTTGATCTCCGGCTGGTGGTAAGTCAGGCGATATTTTTCAGCCAATCAAAAAAAGCTGCCCAAACTTCTTCAATCCGAGCTGTGAAGCGGTGGTCGGCTCCTTCTATTATCTTAAGCTCTTTAGGTTGATCTGCTGCATCATACAGCAAGCAGGCCTCTTCAAGAGGAACTGATTCA
>SKPU01000050.1 GCA_007119335.1 Syntrophomonadaceae bacterium | reverse complement strand
TTCTTCTACTGCTGGTTGTTATGAGCCTTTTTTTGACTTATCAGCTGTGGTATGGGCAAAAACCGACCGAATTGACTGTTGAAGATGTTTATGAGAGAGTGGTGTTTGAACAACCTCGTCCATTAGAAGATGCGATTGCTCCATTCCGGATCGTTGCCAATATTGATGATGCTAATTATGTCTTCCAAAAAGGTGAACAAAATTATGATGATTTGTGGTCACTCCTGTCTTCACTGATGAAGGGCTTGGATAATGCTGCTTTTGTGGATCAAAGCTCTCCGGATGAAGAAGCCTTTAATTGCCTTTCTTTCTATTTTGAAACTTCATTGCCTGTCGGTGGTGAATTGCCCTGGCTTTCCGGGATGGTTGACCTTAAAGTCGATAAAGTTAAACTATACTGTCTGGTGGAATCAAGCCAGGCAGCAGATGATGAAGATGATCCGAATGTTCAGGAAGAAACGATTGTTAATAATTTGGATGAACAGGACGAAACAAATGAACAAGATCAATCTAACGATACAGAGTCGATTGAAGAAGGCTCTGAAGAAGATTCAAGGCAAGAGGTCACAAAGTGGTTAGTTATTGAAAATTCTGATGCAGAAACCGAAAGGTCTGTGCAATTAACCGAGGAATTAACAGGCCTGGTTAAGGAAGATCTAGAACAGTTCAGGGGGCTATTACAAAACCTCCCTACAAATGATTTAGTAGCCTACGATTCTTTGACAGAGGAAAAGTTATCTGAACAAATTGATCGAGATATACAATTACGCACTTCTACTTACATACTAAAAGAACCGTTCTTTATAAATCACCTTACTTTAAAGCCGGAAAAATTAGACAAGGAAGCTTTACTGAAAACTTTCTTTGTTGATTATAATATGGCCCGGGTTATAGAAGAAAGGGATGGCAGTGTAATTTATACTGATGGTGAAAAAGGTTTGCGTTTGACAGATGTTGGTCTTGAATATTCTAACCCGCGCCATGAAGAAGGGCAGGCTACTATATCTTATCATGATGCGCTTCTATATATAAGTAACCTCATTAGCAACCATGGTGGTTGGCCTGATGGTTTGCAATTAAAGAATCTTGAATTGTCAAGGCGGGCCGGGTATTCTTTTTATCAGGCAGAATGGGTTATGTACCATGAAGGGTATCCTTTATATGCAGATCATAAAACCAGGATTTCTTTTAATGACCTCGGTTTGTTTGATTATACAAGATCCTTATATTTTGCTGAAAATGATGGAATAGAGGAAAGTGTGGCTGAAGAAAATGATCAAAATAATGTTGAAGAAGAATCTGATCCAGAAAATGAAGAAAAAGCAGTAGAGGAAGAAGAAGGAATTTTGATTGCTGAGTGGAATGAAGCGCTGCAGGAAGCAATAAAGCTCTATGATGGGGAAGCAACTTTGGATAGAACCAGCCTGAGATTGGAGTCATTTAACCTTCAATATGTTGTCACCGGTAGTTTGTCTTTTCCACGCGGAGAGCCAGTGTGGTCTATAAAGATTAATGGCAAAGAATTTTTATTAAAAGCAGGAAGTTTAGAGCAAATCAGCGAGGAGGATATGCTTTGAACCTTGGCCGGGCAAAAACAATATTGATCTTTGCATTTATTGGACTAAATCTTTTCCTGGGTTATCAATTGTTTTGGCCGGATTTCGGAAGGCTGACCCAGGTAGCTGTAACTTCAGAAGAACTGGCCGCAACTGAAGATGCACTTAATGAAAATAATTATTATCTGGACACTTCATTAGATCGGGCGGTGCAAACCAGTGGTTTTCTCACCGTATCTCCTTACTGGGATAGCAAGGACGATATTATAAAGCGATTTGAAGATAATGCCAGCAGAATTGATGAGACAGAAGACGCAACTTTTTATCACTTGCCGGGAATTAATGCTGTTGCTCATACAAGTGGCTTGATTCATATATTTTTTGATCCCGGTCTATTTTTAGGAGAAGAATTATCCGATCTCGATGAAAGTGATTTAAAGGATCTGGTGGAGCAGTTTTTAAGCGATGAAGAGATATTGCCCGGCGGGGCTTTATTTGATTACCTGGAACGCGAAGATGACGATGTTATAGTTCTTTATTATAAGCAAATGCCTAAAGATAAGCCAATTTTTGCCGGTCAGTTAAAAGCTGTTATCCAAGCAAATTATCTACAAGAAGTAGAAATTTACTGGTTTGAACCTCTAGAGCAGGCTCCTGAAAGAGAAATGGAAGTAATTCCTGCCAACGAAGCTTTGAATAACCTGGTTAACACGCTTGGTCCAAGTACAGAAGAACGATCTATCAAAGATATAAGGCTGGGTTATTTTAGCGGAGAATATGATGCCGAAAAATGGGAGATTCCTCCTGTTTGGAGAATTGAGCTTGATGGAAAACAACATTACTACATTAACGCTTTTACCGGAAATATGGAGCAGGAAAAGATAATACCGGAAAAGCTGCCAGATGAAGAAGATGATTGATCAACATTTATAGAGTTGCTCATATATTAAGAGTGCGGAGGTCATTATGGAAAATTTTTTAGTCAATGGCAAAGTCAAGTTATCCGGCAAAGTAAAAATCAGCGGGT
>SKPU01000172.1 GCA_007119335.1 Syntrophomonadaceae bacterium | reverse complement strand
TACCAATTTTAACGCTTCCATGGTTTTTTGTTTAATCTCATTATTTTTAACGCCTCGCATTTTCAAACCAAAGGCGATATTATCGTACACGCTCATATGCGGGAAAAGAGCAAAGTCCTGAAATACCATGCTTGTGGGGAGCTCTGCGGGAGGCAAGGCCGAATAATCTTTACCCTGGATATATATTTTGCCGGTATCTGGTATTTCAAAACCACCTATCAATCGAAGTGTTGTAGATTTACCGCAACCTGAAGGCCCGAGCAGGGTCAAAAATTCTCCTTGCCGAACATTAAGAGAAACACGATCTACAGCAACCACTTCGCCAAAGTTCTTACTAACCTCAACTAATTCGATAACATACTTCTCTGTCATTTTTCTTAAATCCGCCCTAACCGTTGAAGGGGGCATTTAAATCTGCCCACCTTCATTGTTATAGTTTCGTCCTAACGAAAATATCAGGATCTATTCTTTTACATGATCCTTTTAACGGTCTTAGAACAAGTCCATCTCTGCAATCACTGCATGCCTTTGAATTCTTCCCAGGCATTTTGCCATTTATCTTCGTTCTCAGGAACTTTACGTGTGCTGATTCTTTCTAGCATCTCTGTTATCAGGTCAGGATCATCCATTCTAAGGATAGAAGCTTGTTCGGGATCCATGTGTTCCACCGCTTTCACATTAGGCACAGTTGAATGAAAGGCATCAGACAAGGCCAGTTTTGCTTGTGCTTCGGGAGTGGTCAAGTACTGCACAAACGCTTTAGCTGCCTCAGGATTCTGGCTGTCCTTCATGATGGCCAGGGATTCAGTCCAAGAAACTCCACCTTCTTCAGGCACTACAACTTCAATAGGATAACCCTCTCCTTTTAAAATGACCTGCAACCACTCGCCTCCGAAGCTTAACCAGGTGCTTTCATCAGCTAAAGCTTGAATGGTATCGGAGTTGGTAGCTGCAATCACACCGACCTGATCGCGTAAAGAATACAATAATTCTTCCAGTTCATCAAAATCATCTCCGGTAATATCGTAGGGATCTTCCTCTCCTAAATACCTGCCTAACATACCCATATTGGGAAGGTACCAGTCAAAAAGAACTATTTTCCCTTCATATTCGGGGTCCCACATTACTTCAATCGAGCTGGCTTCCTCTTCAGAGATATAGTCGGAGTTATAAACTATGCCGTAATAACCCCACCGGCTTACCACTGCATACAATTCATCATCGACAAAAACTTGCTCAAAGTCCTGCCAGTGTTCGTAAAAATTATCTATTTCCGGAAAATCCTCTTGTTCCAGGGGAGCAATCATGTCGGCCCCGACCAGTCTTTCAACCCAGGGGGTATCAGGGGTAACGACATCCCAATCTCCAGGCTCAGCTGCTGAAAGAATCGAAAACATCTGATCTGAGCTGGGATAAACCCTTGAATTAACTGTGACTCCATACTTTTCTTCAAATGGTTGTATAAGCTGTTCCTCTTCGTAACCCGGCATAACTAGAATGTTTAAAGTGCCACCTATGTAATCTTCATCTGCTTCTTCATCGGGATCTGCAACTTCTTGCTCCCCACAACCAATCACCAACAAAACAGACAAGAGGAGCAATAATAATAAAAACAAACTTTTCTTTTTCATAACTACTTACCTCCGTTTCATATTTTAAAAATATGCTGCGACTAAACCATGTACCTCTAAAATTTTACAGGTTAACTTCTAAATTACAAATATCATATTATACAAATATAGATGTTATGTCAACGTTTGAAACATAAAGCCATTTGCGTTGCACCTATTTTCCATAAAACTAATGGCAAAGTCAAATCAAAAACTCCTTTTTTTGAGCATTTTTAAGGGGCATCCAGGCGATTTATCCCATATCGTGCCATTTTTGTACCCTTCCGATACCAGTACGATTTATCATGTCAGGGCAAAAAGTTACCCTGACTTCATGCCTTATCGAGTCGAGAATCATCTGACTGACAAAGGTCTTAACGGGGTCATATTTTAGTTTTCCGGATGGTTTTCTTCATTTCCCGGAATCAGTAAGCATTAATGGTAACGCGGTTATGCGACAGATAATATAATCAGAACCCTGAATTTTAATAATACATTCAACCCTTACCGGGAAAGGTCCTCGCTAGACAGTAATACCGGGATTCAGGTTAGAGGCTGCGGGTAGCTACGACATTAGCATCGGTGCCTAACAGATCTTTTATGATCACAGTGCCTATTTTGACCGGGCCGTTCACCTCGACTTTTGCAATTTCATCGACAGCGGGAGAAACCATTTCTTTAGGGATCGGTTTGTCCGTTTTTACGGGGAGCCTTGGCAAAGGAGCGTTGTGAATGACCACAGTAGAGGTCACGGTACGGGTTGGATTGGTAAATTCGTCATAAGCGTATTCATTCCCCAGTTTGCACTGTTGTCCGCGCACCCTTAATTCACCGGGTTTACCCGGCTTTTCCTGGACTTGCATCTTGCAGCCAAGCGGGCAGAGGATGCAGATCATCTCTTTTGTTTCCACTGCTAGGCCCCCCCTTTTTCCAGTTCCACCAGCAGTTCTTGAAAGCTATTTTTCGGTAATTCT
>SKPU01000147.1 GCA_007119335.1 Syntrophomonadaceae bacterium | reverse complement strand
TTATTATTAAACAAAATTTGTGATTGCTTCCATATATTTTTCCGAATCAATAAACATAATGTCATTGTGGTCAGCACGGGGAATAGGGAGCATTTCTTTTTGTTCTGTCCCAAGGGCTTCAAATAATTCCTGACCCTGTCTTAATGGGACTAGGCGGTCCTGTTCGCCATGAATGATCAGGGCAGGAAGCTTGATAGCTCCGGTCAGACGGCGATACTCTTTTTCAAGCACGCTTAAATCCCCGGGAGAAGGCAAGCCGAGATGGCGAATCAGGTCCACAACGCTAATAAACCCGCTTTCAATGATCACTCCTTTTAGACGTTCGGAATAATTGGCAGCCAGTTCAAGGGCAGAGATGCTACCCAGTGAACGACCCATTACATACCAGTCAGATTTCTGTCCATCCCCTGGCACCTGGTCATAAGCGTAATCAAAAATAGTCCCGGCATCCTCAATCATATCAGCGAATGTAGGATTTCCGTCACTTGCTCCGTACCCGCGGTAATCAGCAACCAGCAAATTCAAACCGCGATTGGTATAAAGTGGCGCTATCCCGTCATAATCACTGACTACCTCACCATTACCATGAAAGTATATGATCCAGGGACTATCTTCAAAACCCCGGTAAGCGCGGCAGACAATAGACAGACCACCTGAAACCGGCACCTGCAGATCGAAAGCGCCTTCTGGAGGCTTGTTGTGCTGACGGCGCGGATAGAAGAGAAACCTCAACAAAGATGAGTTGTCAATTGCTGAGTATAGCCCGGACATTCAATCACCCTTTCCGGTCCAATTTACTGAATTTCTTTTTCAATTATAGCACGGCTTTCTTCAAATAACTTTTGACTATATTTCAAAACTTCACTGACTTCACGCTTATAATCTTTAGCGACCTGTTCATCTTTAATGATCCCCAGGTTAATGCTAACATTATAACAAGCGCCCGTTACTCCGGATAGAGCTTGCAGGTTGGCAACTCCAAGATCAGTTATCGCGGAAGGATTTCCTTTTGCAGCCACCTCATTAATCATAGTCAACAAACGTAAACTTCCCCTTGCGGTTTGCATGGGAATTTCAGCAGCATTGATTGCTGCTTTCTGGATAGCTTCTTTTCGTTCCGCTTTTTCCTGATCACTTTCTTTGGGCAGGCGATATGCGTCCATGACCTGGTTAAATGCTACAGTATCTTCATCAATAGCTTTTGACAATTTAGTGACCAAATAGCGGGCTTCTTCACCGGTTTCTTGCAAAGTATCAACTAAATCACCAAGCTTATCACGATTTTGACTTAAGTTACAGTACATGGAAAGCAGGCCTGCTGACTGTGCACCGGCCAGAGCAGCCACGCTTCCTCCCCCAGGGGCAGGAGATGAAGAAGCAACTTCGCGGACAAAAACTTCAACAGGAAGATCTTTTAACATAACCTAGTCTCCTTCATGTTTATAAATATTTATGCTTATAATTATAACAAGTAATCTATAATCAAGCCAATTTATTAAAAGCATCCTCGCCTTTGGATATATTTTTAATTGCTTTTTCAACATCCGGTGCGAGAGGCGGCACTTCATGCCATTTTAAAATTTCTTTCAGCAATGCGTTAGCGCTTTCTCCTAAAGTCCTGGCTCCTGCAGCCTGCCAGTTCTGATAATTGTTACGATTGAAGAGGTTGGTAAAGTGCATCTGGCTGCGAAAATGTTCCATGGTATGATGCTCGGTTATATAGCTACCGCCAGGTCCAACCTGCTTAATTAAATCCAGGGCCAGGGTGTCTGCATTGACATCTAAACCGCGGGCCAGATATCTTACTATGCCGGACCCTTCATTACATAAAACCAGGTATTCGAGGCTGCCCGCCGTCCCGGCACCGATATAGCCCAGGTCGTGAATCAGGTTGCCACCGGCCAGGCCGTTCAAAAGAAGGTTAAAACCGGCCTCCATCCCCGCTTGTTGATCAAAAGCCTGGGCATCAGTACAGCCGGCCAGGGAAAAAGAAGGCAGTTTGTAATATTGTGCCAACTGGATCAGGGCAGCGGCGCCGACAAGCCCCTGGGGGTCTCCGTAACAACATACCGTAGAAATCATATCTAAAGGCGGAGTGCCTCCTCCATAAATAAAGGGCGCTCCCTTAGATTTAAGCTGATGCACGACCAGTCCGGACAATATTTCGGCATTAGCCACAACCAGAGCACCCGCCGTTGTTACCGGACCGGTAGCTCCGCAAAGCACTGCCGCAGCATAAACGCTCGGGATTTTTTCCTCTGCAGAAGTAAGTAGTTTCTCAAGAGAGTTTTGGGAATGAACCAACGGTGATGTAGGCTGAGCATAGTGGATAATATAAGGCTTCTCCACCAGTTTCTCTTTGCCTCCGGTCACAAGAGCAGCCATTTTAATGATGTCCAGAAAACCCTCGCGATCATGGGCGTCAAATATAATCGGCTTGGTGCTGTTTAAGGCCATCGCTTCAAAATGGTGGCGATCTGATCTGGACCCGGGCACATCTGAAGCTTTTGCCATGGACATTATAAAGTCCACATTATCAAGGTAATCGGATACAATCGCTGCGTTTACGGTATCCTGCTTAACTGTAGGACGCCT
>SKPU01000240.1 GCA_007119335.1 Syntrophomonadaceae bacterium | reverse complement strand
TATTGCCAGTTACCTCAGCTTTACAGTTCCGGTCATTGCTATAGTTTTTATCATAGCTACACTGTTTCTAATTTACCGTTACCCCTGGAATAAAAGAATATCCAGCACCAGATCTGTTCATAATTCCGAACAAAGTAGTCGCCGGCAAGCCTGGGCAGGGCTTTTAAGTGCCTCTTCGCCCTATCTGCTGGCGATGTTCCTGGGGTTGGTAGTGGGGGTTTACTTTCCACTAGCTTTATTAGCTGGAATTGGCATAGCTTTTCTTATTAACCTGCCTGATAAGGATAAGGGTGCTGCCTTGCTATCACGCCTGGTTACTCTACTACATGGTTTCAAGTGGCCAATGACACTTACCGCCTTAACTATCATTTTCTATAAAGACTTTATGCTTGAGGCCGAATCAATACAACAGGTTACCCGCCTTCTGATCGATCAAGGCCTACCTTTAATAGCAATAGTAATTGCTTTGCCTTTCTTTACCGGTTTTATCACCGGCAACAATACTGCTTCACTGGGCATCGCCCTACCAATCATAATTCCTTTTCTGGGTCCTGAAATGCTCTCAGTACGGTATTTCGGCCTAATCTATTTAAGTTCATATGCCGGATACTTTGGTTCCCCGGTCCACTTATGCACCTATCTAACCAACGATTATTTCAAAACTCCCCTCTTTTCACTAATCAAAAGGGTTAACGTATATAGCGTAATAATGATTGTAGTAGGCCTGACCATGGCTTTATTATATTAACCATTTATCCTTGCTCCCCTAAAGCAGAGAAACGGCTTGTTTGTCTACAATCAGTACTATGTCTCGATGAAGCTGTAAAAGGGACGCTGGTATATCTGTAGAAATCCTTCCACTGACTGATTTTTGAATAACAGGAGCCTTGCTTTCCCCGCTGGCCAGGAGTATAATCTTCTTTGCATGCATAATCGACCCCATCCCCATAGTAATCGCCCGCCGCGGCACCTCTTCAGGAGAACTGAAAAACCGACTATTAGCCTCAATGGTTTCTTCAGCCAGTTCTACAAGGTGGGTTCGAGTTTGCAAATATTGACCCGGTTCGTTAAATCCAATATGCCCGTTTACCCCAATGCCCAAAATCTGGAGGTCAATACCGCCCATGCTGAAGATCTTATAATCATACTCACGGCATATTTCACTAATATCCTGCTCATTATTGCCGTGAGGAATATGTGTATTTTCAGGTTTGATATTAATATGATCAAACAAATGCCGGTTCATATAACAATGGTAACTTTGCGGGTGCTTAGGAGAAAGAGCGGTGTACTCATCCAGGTTAAAAGTAACCACCGAGGCAAAATCAATCATTTTTACCCGGTACATTTCAACCAGCCTGGCATACATTCCCTCAGGAGTAGATCCGGTAGCCAATCCCAAAACACTGTCTTTTTTCTGATTGACTTGATCCGCTACGATATCTGCCGCTTTTAAGGACATTTGTTGGTAGTTTTCAACTACTTTTATCTCCATGCTTTAATCATTCTCCGTTTTATCTAAAATATTTCTTCCTTTTCTTCGGTGGTATAAAACAAGGTCATCAACTCGTTGTAATCAATCGAATCAGGAGCAGATACCAAAGACTCTTCGGCTGCAATCCTGCTATGCCGGGCCTTTTCTTCAAGTGAGACGATTTTTTTATCCAAACCGCAGTCTTTAAGCATCCTTTTGATCCGGTAATAAAGATCAAGGCTGCCGGACAGGTACTCCCCCTCATAAAGAATCTTGGATGCCACCATCGCTTTAAAGTCTCTGAACTGAAGCTGATCCTGTACAGTTTTCAAATCCTTAATAATATAATCAATTTCTTCTTTAGAAACCGGGTTAATCAGCAGATTATATTTTTCTCTGTAAATCAGATTATCTAGACTTTTTATTAACTGCCAGGATAAACCATCGGTAACAACAATGATGTCGAGATCAGATCCCCTGACCAGTTCGCCGGTAGAAGGTTCCGGACGCAATTCTGCGTGAGCCATACCAAAAACCACATCACCGGCAATAATAAAAGTTGAATGATTGATGATAGCATCCCAGTCCGGGTGATCTTGAACAAGGCGGTCGATTGTTTCCCGGGCCAGGTTGATTTTTTTCTTGCTAATCACAATGATTTCTTTTCTAAGTTCTTCAGCCTGGTTTTCAATTGCCTCGTTATCTGCCTCTAGTCCGATGATAGTATAATTCATGAACTCTCTCATGATCGAGGGTGATAACCGGGCATACCCATCAACCTTCATATCAAGCCGTAAATAACGCCTGCCTACATTACGAGTTAGAACCTGCTTTGTGTTGCTGCAAATTCTCCAGGCTTTAAAAACATCCATACCGGTTTCCCGGATCAAATCTTTGCCTGTTAATGGCCCATGGTTTTCCAACAGCTTAATTACTTTATCCATTACTGCCTTTCACTCATCTCCCGAAATTCCTGTTCTTGTTTAATCTTAACAATTGTCCCCGGAGCATAATACCCCCTGGCTGTACCATTGGGATAAAGCAAAGCCTTTTTTCCCATTAAAGTTCCCGGAGTAGTCACACAGTTACAGCCTGTTTCAACCCCGTCGGCAAGGATAGCTCCGAACTTTCGCAAACC
>SKPU01000249.1 GCA_007119335.1 Syntrophomonadaceae bacterium | reverse complement strand
TGCACAAGTACGATGTCAAATCAATCAGAATCTGTATCAGTGGAGCAGCCCCCCTGCCGGTTGAGGTTCAACAGGAGTTTGAAAAAATTACCGGTGGTAAGTTAGTTGAAGGTTACGGTTTATCAGAAACATCACCGGTAACTCATGCCAATCCGGTTTACGGTAAACGCAAGCCGGGCAGTATTGGGCTGCCTATGCCTGATACCGAATATAAGATAGTTGATGTTGAAAGCGGGGACAAAGAAATGCCGATCGGTGAAGTTGGCGAAATTTGCCTGCGCGGTCCTCAGGTTATGGAAGGTTACCTGAACATGCCGGATGAAACTGCACATAGTCTTCGTAACGGCTGGTTTTATACAGGTGACATCGCCAAAGCAGACGAAGAAGGATATGCTTATATTGTTGACCGGAAAAAAGATATGGTTATTGCCGGTGGGTTTAACATTTATCCCCGAGATATAGAAGAAGTCCTCTATACACATCCTAAAATCATGGAAGCAGCAGTGGCCGGCATCAATGATCCTTACCGCGGTGAAACTCTGAAAGCATATATTGTTCTCAAGGAAGGCGAATCAATGACTGAAGATGAAGTGTTTGAACACTGCAAAGTCAACCTGGCTCCTTATAAAGTGCCAAAACTGGTAGAGTTCAGGGATGAGCTTCCTAAAACAATGATTGGAAAAGTACTCCGCCGGATGCTAAGAGACGAAGAAGATAAGAAAGTACAAAGTGAGTAAGCTTACCCTAAGTACATGAATCCAAATGTGGGTTGCATAATAATCCTTTAAAGCAGAGCCTGAGGAAAGGCTCCGCTTTTCGTAAAAACAAGGACATCTTGAAATAACTGATCTTATCAAGATATCATTTATTTACACGAACTATGAGTGTCCGCAGCCGATTAATTGCTGCTGCTATTTCCAAAGGGCGAGGCCGGGCAAAGTCTCCCCGCGGTTGCTGCGGATTTAGCGAGACAGCCTCCAGTCCGTTTTTATCGATTATTTGTTCCAGTTGTTCTATAATCTCCTTTAAGTTTTGTTCGCCATCAATTATTTTTTTCCGAAGGGCATAACAAATCATCTCGCCGATTGCCCGGGTTTGAGAAGGATCAATAATTTGTTCCAGAAAATGTAAATCTATGTCCTCATACCCGAACTGTAAACCTTCCACACCTTGCGCTTTAACTTTAACCTTGTTCTTTCTGTAAGGATTCATGCTTTCGGGCTGCGGCACACGTTTCTGCAGATCACCGAAGTTAGTCCCTGCCTCCTGCTTCCTGTAATTAGGATGCTGACAGGCGATATTCCTGGCTTCTTCAGTAACCACCCTGGGACGATATTTATCCATCATCAAAACAGTATCAGCTACATCAAAGTAATCTCCGACCCCGCCAATCACCAGGACAGTTGAGACCTCCCGGTCCTGGTATAGCGGTTGGACTTTATCGATAAAGGGGGTAATCGGTTCCTGTTCTTTCGCCACCAACATCTGCATGCGCGCATCACGGATCATAAAGTTGGTGGCTGAGGTGTCTTCGTCAATTAATAAAACCTGCGCTCCTGTTTCAAGAGCTTCGATAATGTTCGCTGCCTGGGAGGTGCTGCCACTGGCATCAGCAGTAGAAAAATTCTGAGTATCTTTTTTCAACGGCAGATTGCTGATAAAGGGGCTGATTTTCACTTTTTCCACCCTGCGCCCATCTTCTGCCCTGATCTTAAATGCGTTTGGATTGGCCACCACTCTCTCACGGCCATCACCGGGAATATGATTATAAACGCTTAATTCCAGGGATCTTAGTAATGTCGACTTGCCATGGTAGCCTCCACCGACTATAAGAGTTACCCCTTTTGGAATGCCCATCCCCCGAATATCTCCGCTATGGGGAGATTTTAGTTCTACAACCAGATCGGACGGAGCTTCGAAAGCAATCGCTTTGTCAGAAGCAAGAGGCCGTTGATCAACCCCGCTTTTGCGCGGCAAAATAGAACCGTCAGCTACAAAAGCAACCAATCCGTTTTCTGAAAGCTGTCTGCGCAATACGTCCTGATCTTCAACCACATTAAGATGTGTAAGCAAATCACCCCTGTTAAGGTTGGCATAGAACAAACTGTTTAAAACCAGTTTAGGAAGTTCATCAAAAAGCATTTTCTCAGCTTCATGGCCAAGAATACGGCGACCGGCAGCAGGCATACCGGCAAAAAAACGTAATTCTACCCAATGTTCATCAAGCATCACGCTGGTCCGTTCCAAAACTTCCTGTCCGGGCCGGTCAATTTGAAAGTCGCCGCTTTTCCCGCTACCCCGCTTTTGCCGCGGCAGTTTACCAATCTGCCTGTAAAAAGAACGAGTCAGATAATCTGCCAGGGCAATTTTCCTGATCTGGGGTTGATAGCTTTCTAAGGGAAAACCTGCCAATTGCTGCGGCACCCGCACCGCCAGCTGGGATGGCGCAGCAAATGGGTCGCCCTGCACATGATAAAAACAAAGTTCATAGTCAGGAAATTTAAAACTTTTGCCCTGGAGCTCTTTATAGGCTTTATATCCTTTACCGTCAATTTTGGAAAGAATTTGCTTCAAGCGTTCCATATCAACTAACCACATCCTCCTTATCAAAAAAATAGGAGCACGAGTCACCGCGCTCCAATTTTT
>SKPU01000017.1 GCA_007119335.1 Syntrophomonadaceae bacterium | reverse complement strand
TCTTAATACACAGCGCGGCGCCTTACTGCACATTAAAACTAATAACCAACAAAGCAAATGGCTTCTTTACCAGGCACAACAACCTATTCACCTGGATAGAGCCCGGTGGAGGCTCAACAGCGTTTATTAAACTTAATCCCCTATTTAAGGTGGAAAATCTATGCCGCATAATTACCAGGGAGAAGAGCATCATGATTGTACCGGGTGAAATTTTTGATTACAAAGGGAACTACTTTAGAATCGGATTGGGACGGGGAAATTTCAAAACAATTCTCAACGAATTAGAAGATTTTGTTAAAGACCTCTAGAGCGCCAAAGAGGACCACTATTGGCTTTAACGGCAGAAACAGTTAGTGATCAAAAGGCAGTATCTACCGGACCGCCGGCTGCAGCATTGGAAATTTTTGAACAGGTTAAGATCAAAACGTCCGAACAGATTAACTTCGCCGGTGACGAAAAAACTGGGCCTGTTGATTGCCGTCCCTATCAAGAAGTATCTTTTGAATACGCTTTGCAAATCAAAGGTCACAGAAAGAAGGGTTAGAAATGCAAAAGATAGTAAACGACAATCGAGTTCGCAGCCTGAATAACAAGCCAATTCAAAACCGGCCGGTTATATACTGGATGAGCCGGGATCAAAGGGTAAATGATAACTGGGCTCTTCTTTATGCCAGTGAATTGGCCCTGGAAAACAAGGTCCCCCTGGTTGTTGCATTCTGCCTGCTCCCTCAGTTTTTAGGAGCAACCCAGCGCCAATACGGTTTTATGCTTAAAGGCCTGGCCGAAACGGAAAGCCAGCTCAGCAAACTAAATATTGGTTTTCACCTTTTATACGGGAAGCCGGAACTTGAAATCGACCGCTTATGCCGTGAATTAAAGGCTGGAGCCCTGGTTAGCGATTTCTCTCCCCTGAAGATTTACCGAAAGTGGAAAGAAGTGTTGGTAAAAACTTTGCCCCTGGCATTTTACGAGGTTGATGCCCACAATATTGTTCCCTGCTGGGTAGCATCACCGAAGCAGGAATATGCTGCTTATACTTTACGCCCAAAAATCAACAAACTCCTTCCAGAGTTTCTGACCGATATTCCCGAGATCAGAAAACACCCCTTCCTTTCCTCCCAGCAAACTGCTCCTGTGCAGTGGGAAAGCGCCACAGATAGTCTGAAGATTAACCGGAACATTAAAGAAATTACCCATTTTAAACCGGGTGAAAAAGCAGCTCGGGAAGCGATGCGCAACTTTATTGAGCATAAGCTTGCCCGGTATGACAGCGAGCGCAGCAACCCGACCATTGACGGACAATCCAACCTTTCCCCCTACCTGCATTTTGGGCACTTAAGTGCCCAGAGACTGGCTATAATGGTTAAAGAATCTGAAACCACGGGCATTAATCCGGACTCCTTCTTGGAAGAACTGATCATACGGCGTGAGCTTTCTGATAACTTTTGCTATTACAATGAACGCTACGATAGCATGGACGCCTTCCCCCGCTGGGCTAAAGAAAGCCTGGCTAAACATGCAGTAGATATCCGGGAATATACTTATACCCTGGAAGACTTTGAAAAGGCCAAAACTCATGATCAGCTCTGGAATGCGGCTCAAATCGAAATGGTCGGCCGGGGGAAAATGCACGGGTACATGCGGATGTACTGGGCAAAGAAAATCCTGGAATGGACAGAATCGCCGGAACAGGCCATGACTATTGCCATTTATCTTAACGATAAGTACTCCCTGGACGGGCGAGATCCGAATGGCTATGCCGGTATTGCCTGGAGCATCGGTGGAGTTCATGATCGAGCCTGGAAAGAACGTCCTGTTTACGGGAAAGTACGTTATATGAGTTACAGGGGCAGTAAAACAAAATTCAAGGTAGAGAAATACATTAAGAGTTCCGGACAATCTGCCAAAACAGGCAAAGAAATCTAGCCTCACACAGGCATTTCCAGATGATCTTGTCATTGAAATCTGCATTTTTTATTGACATGCCGCCAAATATCATGATAGCATTTATCTAATGAAATTAAATTTTCTATCACTTCCATTTGATTTCTTAAGCTTATGAAAAAATATATCCTGGAATTACTAAAGGCTTTAGATAATGTCGCCCATTTTTTGAGGGTCGATATTTGGCGGATGCCCATTAAAGAGTTGTCACCGGCTAAGCACTTTTTAATCACTCAACTGCGGGTCTTAATCCTTGCTTTGCGGGGCGTTCATGAAGACAAGTTGTTGCTGCGGGCCCCGGCTCTAACTTTTTATTCTCTGTTAAGCATTGTGCCTATAGCAGCCCTGGCCTTTGCCATTGCACAAGGCTTCGGACTGGAAATATATCTAGAAAGACAGTTAGACGCAGCTCTAATCGGACGAGAAGAAGTGTTCCACTGGTTGATGGAGTTGACCGAAACATTTCTGGCCGGAATTGACGGGGGCACAGTTGCTGCTCTTGGTATAATCATCCTCCTCTATACAATCACCATGCTTCTGACCAACATCGAAAAATCCTTTAATGAAATCTGGCAGGTCAGTAAAGGCCGCCCGTGGTCACGCAAATTCAGCGATTACTTTGCAATGATGTTTATTGCTCCGCTCTTTTTTATTATGTCCGGTGTAGCGACGGTTTTCTTGAATACCCAGCTTGAAGAAGTAAGCAGCGCTATCCTGAACCCTCTGCTATTGCTGATTGTTCAGATCATTCCCTACATCTTAATCTGGACCCTGTTAACGATCCTTTACATAGTGATGCCGAACACTAATGTTAAGTTTACCTCGGCCTTAATCGCCGGTGTGGTGGCAGGAACTATCTTTCAACTGATCCAGTGGGGTTATGTGGCATTTCAAATCGGCGCAGCAAGGTTCGGAGCCATGTACGGTTCGTTTGCCGCCCTTCCCCTGCTCATGATCTGGATGCAGGCAAGCTGGATCGTGGTGCTCTTTGGCGCAGAACTCTCTTATGCCAACCATAATGTAGCCAGTTACGAGTTTGAATCTGAAACCAGGAATATCAGCCCCTTTAATAAAAAAATCCTGACCCTCTATATCCTGCAGCTTTTAATTACCAATTTCCAAAAAGGGGAGGAACCTTTCACCCCCGAGCAGGTTTCAAGTGTCCTGCAAATTCCAAACAGCCTGGTCCGCAATATATTAAATGATTTGAGCTCTGCAAACCTGATCAGCGAAACCATTACAGGGCATTCCAAGACAAGCGCCTATCAACCGGCGATCGATATTAATACTATCAGCATCAAGATGGTCCTTGAAAGACTGGATCATGACGGCTTAGATGTCCTGATTGCCAAACCATCACCCACCCTGGATGCATTGCAAAATACCTTGCAGGATTTTTATGACCTGCTCGAGAGGGCAGATCAGAACAAGCTCCTCAAAGACCTCTAGCCGCAAAATACCATGGTTTCGTTTCCCAACCGGCATCCCGGGTGAAAATGATTAATTCAGCGAGTAGCTCCTGCCAATCCCGGGCCCCCAGCAAATAAAAAATTCCAGACCGGGCAGTGCTTTTTTCAACTCATCTCCCGGTTAAGTATGGTACAATACCTGATATAATGTAATCAAGAAAAACAGGGGTAGTGCTAAAGATGATAGAACTGGTTTACTCAAACAAGACCGAATGCTTATTAGAGGATTTAGCCGGTAACCTGCAATCTCGAAAAGAAAGCGGGGCACATCCACTAGATCCTGTCGAATTGGTAGTTCCCAACCGGAATATGGAAACCTGGGTTAACCTCGGCCTTGCGCAATCCATGGGCATAGCCGCTAACCTGCGCTTCCGCAGACTGGAGCGTTTTATCGGCGAGATTGCTGCCGAAGCCTGTCCGAATGAAATCAAACTGGTTGACCTCGACACTATTGAGGCCGCAGTTTTAACGATTCTGCTGGATGAAGACATGCTCAATGATCCAGCCCTGCAGCCTGTGCGCAGTTACTTATCCAGCGCAGGGCTATCTTCGCCTGATGCAGAGCTTACCGCGGATGGAGCAGATCTGCGCAGGGTTCAGCTTGCTACAAGAATTGCTCACCTTTTTCAGGAATATATATTTTCCCGGCCGGAGATGATTTCCGCCTGGCGGGAAGGCGATGGCAGTGATAACCGGTCCGGTAAAGCTAAAAGATCCAAATTCGCCAGCGGTCCTTTTGCAAATCCCGCCTCGGCAGATCCATCCTTTGCTTCGACAGTTGCCTGGCAGCGCGCTATCTGGGGCGCTGTATTCGGTGAAAACGGGGTCCTGGTAAACCACCCGCCCGGAGAAAACAGCCGCTGGGCGACGCTTGATGATTTAGCCTTTGACGATGCCCTTTTTGAAAAGATTCGGAGCAGAGGGTTTCCACCAGTCCACATCTTCGGTGTTTCATATGTGGCCAGGATTTTTCAAATCCTTTTTGCCCGGCTTGGAGAAATCGGAACTCTAAGAATTTACGCCCTTAACCCCTGCGCCGAGTTCTGGGAAGATGTTGAGACTGACCGGGATTTTTTCCGGCGGTTGGAAAAGGAGCAAAATGCAAAAAACTTATCGGTCAGCTCGGGCGAATCTGAAGAAGATGAAGATCCTTTCGGGCTCAACGAAGCAGACACGCCCGCGCTTCGTTACTGGGGACGCCCCGGCCGGGAACATATCCGCCTGCTTGATGAACTGACGGACTGCGACTTTATCAGTGCTTTTACTGATCCATTAGATGAAAAAAGCGGCCTGCTTCATCACCTACAAAGCGATATCCTGATGCGCGAACCGGAACGAAACCTGGAGCAGGAGGAAAAAGGCAGGCCGGGCAGCAGGGCTGCAGATCCTGATCCACAGCAGACCACCACCCCCCATTCCCCGGATCAATCCCTAAAACTGATCGCCGCACCTTCAATACGCCGAGAAGTTGAATGGGTTGCCGATCAAATCTGGCGGCTAATGCGTGACGACAAACCTCAACCCGGTCAGGACCCCCTGCGCTTCAGTGATATTGCAGTTATCGTAAACAGTGCCGAGCGGGATCTGTACCTGCCTCAGGTTGAGGCAGTTTTTGCTTCTTCCAATGATCTGCCCAGCAGCGTTTCTGATTTGCCGGGCTCCGCAGGCAGCCGCTTTATCGAAGCAATGAGCATGCTTTTAGAGCTCCCTTTTGGCCGTTTCTCACGCTCTGAAGTTCTCAATTTAATCAGCCACTCCGCTGTGATTGATCGCTTTGAGGATCTCAACCCTGATCTTTTGGCCGGCATGACGGAGAATTTAGGGATCATGTTTGGAGCCGATCACTCTGATCATAAAGGCACCTATATCAATGAAGACGTCTATAACTGGGACCAGGGAATCCGGCGACTCGCTCTCGGGGCTTTTATGACTGGAGAAAAAAGCGGCGATCAAAGAATTTTCGAGACAAACCAGGGCAGATGGCTGGTCGAAGAGGTCCACGGCTCAGCAATGAATCCGGCAGCGCGTTTCGGTTTACTGGCCCGCTCGCTATTTGCCGATTCCCGCTTCGTCCGGGAACAGCGCTTAACCCTTTCTGACTGGGCCAGATTTTATTCTGCCCAAATCGACGCTTATCTTTACTCAGATGACGGAGCCGACTCGCGAGATCGCCTGCGCCTTTTAAATGCCCTGAACAGGCTTGAAGTAATGGATCTGGGTTATGAGGTAAGCGGCCGGGTCGCAGCGGAAATTGCCCTCGGGGCCATTGAATCTTTAAACGGCGGACGGGGCCAGTATCTCGCTGAAGGCGTAGTCGTTTCCTCCTTCCTTCCGATGCGGGCTATTCCTTTTCGGGCAGTCTTTGTGCTCGGGCTTGGCGAAGGTTTATTTCCTGCCTCGGGCCAAAGAGACGCCCTCGATCTGCGCGCGGCGAAACGCCGGGCCGGGGACGTTGACCCATCTGAACGGGACCGCTACATGTTCCTTGAAACCTTGTTATGTGCCCGCGACCAACTTTATCTGTCCTACGTTAGGCGAGATGAACAAACCGGCGACCCACTGCAGCCTTCCGCCGTAGTCCAGGAGCTGCTCCACATACTTCAAAGCGGCTACCTGGGCGCAGAAGGGATCAAAACCCTTCGCCTGGAGCCTGCCCTGCGGCGTTATGACGATTTAACCGGTGCTGATGAAACCTTTATTGACGAAGCAAAAACGGAAGCCCGGGTTCAGGCGATCAGCAGCGACCTGCATGAGAAATTGTTTTCAGGTCCCGGGGCGCAGACCGATGAGCACTCGAGTGTCGAAGCGCCGGCAGTGGAGGAAAATGCAGTCAGGGAAAATGCGGCCGCAGATAAATTGAAGAATATAAAACAAGTTTTGAGCCCGGAAGCCTGGCATAAACTCTCCACCATGCTCTCTCTTCCGGGAGATCCTCCGGCAGCCAGTTCAATCACCTCCATGCCCCAGGAAGCCGGGCTTAATGAAGAGTCTAACGTGGAGGCGCCGATTTCAATTTCTATCTCAGTGATCAGGAAATTCCTGCAGTGCCCGATGCAGGGCTGGGCCTCTGCGATGCTCGGTCTTGTAGAGGAGGAAGAAGATCTTGCTGAACGCGAAGAAGAGGATTTCGAGGTCAGCAGATCCCTTGAAACCACGCTGCTTCGCGATGTCTTTCTCGATGCCGCGGCAAACCGGATCAATCCGGCGGAAGCATACGAAGAAAGAATGGCGCGCTTGCGGTTGAAAGGCCATATTCCGGTTGGCATTTTGGCCCAGGTCAATGCAAAGCGCCACCATACAATTCTCGGAGAATGGCAGGCCCGGGTGGAAAGTTTGCATAGCTTCGAGAAACAAGCCTTAGAAACAGGGGACATCCCCGTCCCTTTACACCGGATTCGCCTTGGCCGCTCCAGGGAACAATGTTCTACTGAAACCGTCCTTGATCCACTGCTATTAGATATCCAGCTATCCGGCCCGGAAGAAGCGAGCCGGATAGCGCCGGTGCAGATCAGCGGCCAAACCGAAGCGCTTTTTGATGACCGCCTGACTACGATTACCTTTCAGCCAAATAAAAAAACAACCGATCGAAGCGATGCCGTGTTGGGTCGCAGTTTCCGCTACCTACTGAGGGGCATGGTCGACCACATAGTTCTTTCGGCTATGCATGAAGCAGGAACTGCCGAGCGGCGTATAGTTATCTGTCATGCCGGTGATCCCGATCAAAAAGGAACCATTGAAATACGGCTTCGCCCCTTGGACGCAGACCGGGCCCGGGCGTGGCTGAAAGATGTGGTTACAGATCTTTTAAATGGCTTTCATGCTCACCTTCTGCCCTGCGAGGCTGTTTTTCTGGAATATAACGAGCAAATCAACTTGCAAAAGGAAAGCAAAAAAGGTAAGCCTGCTCAAACAGACCAGGGCCCCTCTTCTTTGAATGGTGAAAATTTACGACTGCGGGTTGCAGAGTTAGCCGAAAACGAATGGTCCCGGTTTTCCAGCCTCTGGGGACCGGTGCCTTCACCGCGCTCTTATGCGCCGCCGCCGGCCGAAGAAGCAGTCCGCCTGGCAGCCCGGCGTTTCGGCCCCCTATTTAAAGATCTTGTCGACATGGAGGGTTTCTGATGAAGACGACCTACTACGAACGGCCCGGAATTCTGGCCAACCCTGAATTAGATCAAGGCCACGCTATTATCGAGGCTTCGGCAGGAACAGGCAAAACCTTCACGCTGGAACACCTGGTCCTTGATCTAATCATTAACGACCGGGCCAAAATAGAGGAAATCCTGGTCGTCACCTTCACCGATGCGGCAACCCGGGAGCTTCGTGAACGAGTCAGATCTTTGATCCGTAAAGCCTGCGATGAAGGAGAAGAAAAAATACCGGATGGCAACCCGGAGGGTTACTGGAAAATCGATCAAGCCACCAGGGGGCGGCTCCGTGATGCGCTCTTCCGTTTTGACGGCGCTGCTATCTCAACTATACACGGATTCTGTCAGCGGATTCTCTCTGAACAGGCTTTTCTGAGCGGACGTCTTTTTGAACAGGAACATGGCGATGGTAAAGAAATGTTCGGACTGGCTTTCAGGGAAGAAATTCGAACAGCGCTGGTAGAAGAAGGACTGGTCGGTGCTTCTTTAAGGCTCTGGGTTGAACAGGATAACCGATTAGAGACTCTGGAACAGCTCCTTTACGATTGCCACCGGGAGGGCTGTCCGGTCCGCTGTCCGGTTACTCCACTGTGGGATCCGGAAGGGTTTGTAAGGGCAGCTGGCGGGCTGCCACCCCTGGAGAATTTGAAAGCGGCGGAACCGGAGTTATTCAGCAATAAAAAAACTCGCGAAGGCTTTGAAAGCCATCTTGAAGGGCTCTTTAATGCCCTCTCCGGTTTAGAGGAATCAACCAATCCCCTGGAAGCAATTTCTCTTTTTATCGAGTGGGCAAGCTTTAAGCGCAGCCTGGCCGGGGAAAAAGGGACCCAAATTGACAACCTGCGCAGAGCGGCCGAAATGACAGGAGCGCCCGCAATCCTGCGGGAACTTGCTAAAAAACTTGACGAGATGGAGCAGAGAGCGGCGCCTGCGGGCAGCTTTTTCGTCTATCAGCTGCTGCCGCGGGTCCAGGAACGTTTGGCGGCCAGGAAGCAGGCGCTCGGACTGATTGATTACGATGATCTGCTCCTCGGAGTGCAGGAAGCGCTTAAAGGGGATGGCGCCAAAGTACTTGTAGACTCACTCAGGAAACGCTGGAAATACGCCCTGGTTGATGAGTTCCAGGATACAGATCCGGTGCAGTGGGATATCTTCCGGCATATTTTCGTAGAAGAGACCAGGGAACACCGTCTCTTTGTAATTGGTGATCCTAAACAGGCTATCTACGGCTTTCGAGGCGCGGATGTCCATACCTATGAAGTGGCAAAAAAATATCTGATCGGTCAGTGCAATGCTTCACGGGTAGCTCTAACCTATAATTATCGCTCCACCGAACCGCTCATTGACTCAATTAATGAAATTCTAACTGCCGAAGATGAACAGGGATCCGCCTTTTTCGACGGTCTGAACAGTTACGATAAACCGGTGCAGAGCGGCGACAAGTCAAAGGCCGCAAGGGAAGCAGGAAAACCTGCTGTCCCGGTTCAGCTTATCCATCTTCACGGCAGGGAGAAAAAATTAAATGCCTCGGCCGTTAAATGGGGCACGGCCTGTTTCATCGGAGAAGAAATAAAAAAGCTGATTGGCGAAGAAGGCCTTCTGGTGGCCGACGGCAAAAATAAAGAGTTTTCAAAGATCAAGCTGAGCGATATCTATATTCTGACCCGCTCCGCCAGGGAAGGGCAATTGATTGGCCGGGTGCTTCGCAATTACGGTATACCCCACGCCTACTACAAGCAGGACGGGCTCTTCCAAACCGAGGAAGCTCATGATGTCCATAGATTGCTAAGCGCGATCAACACGCCTACAGAACCCGGGATCCGGATGTCAGCCTGGCTGACCCCTTTCTTCGATGTCCCTTTAGTGGATCTTCCGGACTGGCGGGACGCCGGTGAAAGTCATCCGCTGACCGGCCTGCTGCTCGAATGGAAGCAGTTGGCCGAAACACATGCCTGGTCCCGGCTTTTTGATCAGATCATTAATGGATCGGGGATCGTCAGGCGGCTGATCTTTGAAGGAAATGAACGTGCTCTGACTAACTATCTCCACCTATTTGAATTGCTTCAGGCCGAAGCATATTCAAGACCGGTATCACTGACCGAGCTTAATCGCAGCCTCAAAGCCCGCATTGACCAGAGGAAACTGCCGGAAGGCCGCGAGGGCAATGTACAGCGTCTCGAAACAGATAAAGAAGCGGTGCAGATTCTAACCATGCACAAAGCCAAGGGGCTTGAAGCGGAAGTAGTTTTTATCGGTGGCGGATTTGGCAATTACAGGGGCGGCGGGCTTGAAACAAACATTTATCATCAGGACAACGAACGGCGCCTGCATATCGGCAAAGCAACCGGAGAAATCGACAGCGCTATCAAGCAGGAAACGATCGAGGAAAACCAGCGCCTGCTCTATGTATCCATGACTCGGGCTAAATCAAGACTTTACCTGCCTTATTTTGGAGAAGCTCCGGATAATGCCCCTCCGCAGAGAAGTTATGGTTACAAAAGACTCGGTGATTTTTACAAAGCCCTGCAGAAGCAGCTCGATATTCTGCGATCAAAGGAGCGGCTGGAGGATCACAGTCATTTCAAATTGCGGGAAGCTTCATGTCTGAAGCAGCCACCTCCTAAACAGAGCGGATCGGTTGATTTAACAGATTGGCCCATCGAAC
>SKPU01000203.1 GCA_007119335.1 Syntrophomonadaceae bacterium | reverse complement strand
TATTATCCCGGAACTGATTACTACGGTGTGGTCGCCTCTACCTTAATAATTGGTATAAGAGCGGTTAAAGCCCGATCACTTGCGTACCTTACCTGCCGCAAAGGGTGCCCCATGTTACTCAGTTCGACCCTGGTCCCCATATGTCGGCACCTTTATTGCCCGTGTTTCAAGAGGCCGGACTAGCAGAGAGTTTGGGGGCGGAACATTATCCAACAAATCCGCCCGGATGCTATATTTGCCTATTCCCACAATCCCCTGGCTGCCAACTCTCCTTAACTCTACTTCCAGGGTGGCTGCACCGACCCTGGCTGTCCCGCCGATCAAAGTGATATGATATAATTCAGGATACAGGTAGCTGGTATGTCAGCAGTAGGCCGTGCTGGATTGCAAAAGATGCTGATCGAAGGTGCGCTGCAGGTTTGCGCAGTCTATTTTGAAAAATATTAATATCCCGGGAGGCTTGCTTAATCAATGTGCGACACCATGGTTGCCCTTAGCAATGCAACAAAAGACGGGACGGTTATTTTTGCCAAGAACAGTGACCGCCAGCCCAATGAACCGCTGCTCACAATCAGGGTGCCCCGCAAAACATATCCTTCCGGTCAAAAACTGAAATGCACCTATATTGAAATAGAGCAGGTTGAACAGACCTATCAAGTATTGCTTCAAAAGCCTTCCTGGATGTGGGGGGCCGAGATGGGCAGCAATGAATTCGGGGTGACTATCGGCAACGAGGCCATCTTTACCCGGGAAAAACAGGGCCCGCCGAGCCTGCTCGGCATGGATATGCTGCGTCTGGCCTTAGAGCGCTGCCGCAGCAGTGAAGAAGCCCTTGATTTGATCACAGACCTTTTGAAGCGTTACGGGCAGGGCGGCAACAACGGTTATGATAAGAAATTCTTCTACCATAATTCCTTCCTGATTGCTGATACCCGTTCAGCCTGGGTGCTTGAAACCGCCGGCAGCTACTGGGCGGCGGAGCAAGTTAAGGAGGTGCGCTCTATTTCGAACCGCTTGAGTATCGGCAGCACTTATGATCGCGCTCACCCGGACCTGATCAAAAATGCTGTTGCCAAAGGATGGTGCAAAAGTGAGGCCGACTTCAACTTTGCCCGCTGCTATACCAATCCGCTGATCACCCGTTTTAGCGGTTCTTTCCAGCGCAGTTCAAGTGCCAACTGCGTTTTGGAGGCTGAAAAAGGAAAGATCACCATGCAGACCATGAGAAAGATATTGCGATCTCATCAGGCAGATGTGGAAGGACGGCAGTTTACCAGGCCTTCGCTAAGCAGCGTCTGCATGCACGCCGGTTTTATCTTTGGCGACCATACCACGGGCAGCTATATTGCCCGCTTGGTAAACAGTGAAGAGAGCCGCCCCGAAGGCCTTCCCCTCGCGCATACCTTCCTGCTGACCGGCAGTTCGACTCCCTGCCTGGCCCTTTACAAGCCATTTTGGATGATCGAAGGCGAGAAATTTTCTCACGGCGAAGATCAGGCAGAAGCCGCTTTGCGGTTTTGGCTAAAGCGGGAACGCCTCCACCGGGCAGTCCTTGAAAACAAAATTCCTGACCTGCAGACCTATCTGTCAAGCCGGGGCCGCATTGAAGCTGAAATTGATGGCCGGCTTGATTTACCCGGTGCAAACCGGCAGCAGGAAATTATCAATGATGCCCTGCAGGCTGAAGAAAACCTGCTCGAAGAGACCCTGCAAAGGATCAGCAGCCCTGACCAGCCCGGTCGAATCCGGGGCAATCCCTTTTTTAAGTATTACTGGAAAAAGCAAAATGCAAAGCTCTTTAAATCTGAGCGGTGAAATAAATGAATTATTCTAGCTTTTAAAAGGTTTTTGCCTTCTTCCGGAGAATTATTCACAAAACAGTGTGAATTTGATCGGTCCCTGGCTATTAACTTCAGGATTTCAGCAAACTGGCAATTGTATTTGAAGGGTGGGGAATAGATTTGCAGATATTTCACGGCAATATCATTACCTGTGATTGGAAATGCTCTGTATTTAATTACCTGGTTGAGGATGAAGGTAGGATAGTCTTTGTCGGGGATAAACTGCCCGAGGCATACTCCGCAGTCCCCGGGCATGTGGAACTGGGTTCAAAAGCGATGCTTCCCACTTTTGGTGATGGGCACATTCACTTTTCGAACTGGGCATTTTTCAATGCTGCTTTTGACGTGCGTTCAGCTAAGACTATTCCTGAAATCGGGACGATTATAGAGGATTATGCCTCCCGTGATCAGAAAAGCAAAATTCTATTTGGCTTTGGGCATTCTAATCATGCCCTGGCCGAAAAGAGATTGGTTAACCGGGCCGAACTAGATAAAGTAATTAAAGATCGCCCGGTATTCCTGGTTACTTACGATGGTCATTCAGCGGTGGTTAATTCTAAGACGCTTGGTATCCTGCCCCGCAGGATTCGGGATTTGCGGGGCTTTAATTTAGAATCCGGCCAGCTTTTTAGCGAGGCTTTCCTGGAAGCTTCAAATTACATCACCAGTAAAGTGTCTATTCCGACCATGCTTTCCCGCATTATAAGGGGTGCCGATACTCTGGCCAGTTATGGGGTTGGTTTAGTTCATGCGGTGGAAGGGATTGGTTTTGCGCGGGACTTAGACGTTGACCTGGTCTGCATGGTAGGTAGAAG
>SKPU01000221.1 GCA_007119335.1 Syntrophomonadaceae bacterium | reverse complement strand
TTGCGGAACGTCATTCCAGATTGAAGACTTTGAAAAAATTGGAGCTCGTATCGCGGCATTGCGACAGAGTTTTAATATACGAGAAGGAGTGGAAGTGTCAAATATCCCACTCTCTAAGAGGTCATGGGCGGAGCCTCTACCGGGAGGCCCTCTGGAAGGTGTTGTTCTTGAGCTGGATACAATGGTAAACGATTATTATTGCGCTCAGGGATGGGATGAAAAAGGGTGGCCAACTCCAGAGCGATTAAAAGAGCTTGGGTTAGATAATGTGGGAAAAGAGATTTATTAAATATTGATTTTATAGACCTTATCTTGGTAGTGGTCTCTATCTATTAGAGGCTGCTACCAATTTTACTTCCGATATGTGTTAGCCTAAAAAACAGGGCTGCAGTCAGTTAATTTTGTAAATCGTAAGTTGTGCTGGCCGAACGCCTTTTGTACTTTTGCTTTTAAAAATAGGTTAGCAGATGTTCCAACCTCTGGCATAGATTCATAAAGCATGCTTCTAAAGGTGCCGAGGGTGTTAATGCAGATGCGTTTTTAATCTAAATCTCGAATGCCCAACGCATGCTGGACCCGGTAATCGAAATAAAAATGCAGCAAGTAACTGTTTATCAGTCCACTGGTTCAGTTCTTTTAAAGTTAAAAGGCCGATCATGATATTAACCGGTGAGTTAGGACGGCTGTAGTTGTCACTGAATGATACCTAGAACCGTTCTTCAGAGATATTGGAAAATACTTGTAAAAAAGTGCTCGGCCCAGCTGTTATGAAGCATTTCCCTGACATATTGCGGATAATGGATATAGGGGGCGCTCAGACTAAGTTGCTTCCCTGCCGGGTTACTTTTATACATTGTTCAGCACCCATCTGTATTATGGCATAAATGATAATTTCTAGTATGATAGAATTATACGAAAAATATGGCGATTTTGGAAGCATTTTTTTAATATATCGAGCATTTTCGCTGACAGTTATCATCTTTTTTTGAAAGCTTAACTATAGATTTTAGTTACCGTAGTGTTATTTTTATAGCAAGGTTACCCTTTTTGGGTGCGAATCATGGAATAGCATAGGTAGGAGAAATTGAGGAACTAAGCTGTCTTTGAAAAGAGGGGAGCTTAAAAGAAATTATGGCGCAGGGAATTATATCCAGCAGCAGGGGTAAATATAGCCACAGGGGGAATTAATAACAAGGATGACAACACCGCAGCGAATTGGGTTCCATTTGAGGTCTCCGTCTGAGGAGGAAGAAGAGGATGGGATGGTGAATTTAATACGCAAAGATGAACCTGCTATGCAGGAAAACGCTTGCTGTTTGATGGAAGATGCATGCTAAGCAGTAAAATTATAAGCAATTTGCGGGGAGGATCAGGGACATGAATAATCCAAAAAAAAGCAACCCGGAAGAAAGAAATGAAAGTATGCATAAACAGCTGGCCGTAGCCCGCGGGGATCAACCCGCTGAACTGCTTCTTAAAAATGGACGTGTGGTAAATGTATTCAGCGGTGAAATAGATGAAAGCAATGTAGCGATTGCAGGTGGAGTAATTGCCGGAGTTGGCAAGCAGTTTATAGAGGCAGAAGTAGTGATTGATCTTGACGGTCAGTATCTAGTTCCCGGTTTGATCGATGCCCATTTGCACGTGGAAAGCACAATGCTTTTACCTCATGAATTGGGCAGGGTCATTATATGTCACGGAACAACCGCTGTAATTAATGACCCCCATGAAATAGCCAATGTTTTAGGTCCTTCCGGGGTTCAGCTGATGTTAGATGCTTCTGAGGCCGGGCCATGTGAATTTTTTGCCACAGTTCCCTCCTCTGTCCCCTCAACTGATTTAGAGACTGCCGGAGGCGAGTTGAATGCAAAACAGGTGGCTGAATTGCTTGAGCATCCCCGGATAGTCGGCCTGGGAGAAATGATGAACTATCCTGGTGTGATTAGCGGGGATCATGAAGCGCTTGCTAAAATCAGCGCTGCCAAGAATGCCGGCAAAGTGATCGACGGACATGCCCCCTCAGTATGCGGAAGTGATTTGCAGGCTTACCTTGCGGCCGGGGTGACTACAGATCATGAGTGCATAACCCATGAAGAAGCCCACGAAAAACTAAACAGCGGAATGAGAATAATTATTCGGCATGGTTCAGCCACTTCAAGCTTAGCAGAGCTGCTGCCCCTGGTGAACCAGGCAAATAGTGATTCTTTTATGTTTGGCAGTGATGACCGCGAAGCAGGAGACCTGCTTGAAAAAGGCCATGTCAACGAGATTCTTAGGGAAGCTGTTTCGCTAAATGGTGACCCCCTCACTATGGTCAAGATAGCGAGTTTGAACGCTGCCCGCCATTACCATCTTTTTGATCGGGGGGCGGTTGCACCCGGTTACCGGGCAGATCTGGCTGTTTTTGAGGATCTTGCTAACTTCCGGTCCAGCCTGGTTATCAAAGACGGCCAGGAAGTCGCCCGTAACGGGCTTACGACGGTTTCCTGTTCCGGCCTTAAACTGCCGGATCAGGCTTTGAAAAGCGTAAAACTGGCCAGAGTGCTTAAGGCTGAAGATTTTATTCTACGCTACCCGCCCGGAAAAGCACCTGTAATCGGGGTTGTTGAGGGGCAGCTAATTACCGAGAAACTAGAGCTTGATGTTCAGCGTTTAGAAGACGGATCTGT
>SKPU01000059.1 GCA_007119335.1 Syntrophomonadaceae bacterium | reverse complement strand
TTCATCAGCATCCTTGGTATCGACACAGATCGGGAAAGCATCAACTCCGCCTAAATACTTAAAGAGAAGGGCTTTTCCTTCTATAACCGGCATGCTTGCCTCCGGCCCGATATCACCGAGCCCCAGAACCCTGGTTCCGTCGGAAACCACTGCACAAAAGTTTGCTTTGTTGGTATGTTCATAGACCAGATCTTTATTCTTGGCAATCGCTTTGCAGGGCTCTGCGACACCGGGTGTATACCAGATCGCAAAGTCCCCGATGTTCCGGACGCAGCATTTTAAATTGACTTCAATTTTGCCTTTATAAAAAGGGTGCAGGCGCATAGCATCCTGGGCCGGTTTTTTGGCCTTGGCCAGTAATTCTTCTTTATTCATAGACATCTGAAAATCCCTACTTTCATATTTTTTATAAAAATAATCTCTAAACCAGATCACCGGTATTCTTTCAGCCGGCTAACATGATTTTTTAAAGTCTACCTGTCAGCTTTGTCCACACTTCATAAACGGATCTTTTCTATATTGAGCTACTTGAACAGATCACTTAACGGGCGTAAACTTTCGCTCCTTCAACATAAATATCTCCACCGTGCGCATCATTGACCACGGTAGCCGGGAAATCTTCGACTTCCATCCGGCGTATCGCTTCGGGTCCTAATTCATCATAAGCAACCACTTCACTTTTCTTGATCTTTTTCGAAAGCAGGGCCCCCGCTCCGCCAACTGCGGCCAGGTACAGCCCCTTATGTTTTTGCAAAGCGTCCTTTACCGCCTGGTTGCGTAACCCTTTGCCAATACAAGCTTTCATCCCTTTTTCAAGCATCTGCGGCGTGTATGCATCCATCCGCCCACTGGTGGTCGGTCCCGCCGATCCAATGACCTGACCCGGCTTGGCCGGAGTCGGTCCGACATAAAAAATTATCTGACCTTTCAAATCGATCGGTAACTCCTTACCCTGATCCATTAACTCAATTAGCTTTTTATGAGCGGCATCCCGGGCTGAATAAATAATCCCGCTGATCAAGACATTATCACCGGCTTTCAAGGAGAGCACATCATCATCACTCAGGGGAGCCTGAATTCTTTTTGGTTCCATTCCGCTTATCCTCCTTTGATAATTTCTATTAGAGCTCTCTTTCAAGATGCCGGCTGGCGTGACAGTTAATATTCACCGCAGCAGGCATACTGGCAATATGGGCGGGATATGCTTCAATATGCACCGCCAGGGCAAAGGTACGACCGCCAAAGCCCTGCGGACCGACACCGAGATCATTTATCTTTTCCAGGATCTTCTTTTCTAAATCCGCAAAACGGCTGTCCGGATTCGGCATACCTAATGGACGGAAAAGGGCTTTTTTGGCATTCACCGCTACCCGGTCAAAAGTTCCCCCGATCCCAACACCAACCACGATCGGCGGGCAGGGGTTCGGCCCGGCAGCCTTACAATGATTAACAACAAAATTAACCAGTCCATCTTCACCATCGGAGGGCTTGAGCATTTTAACAGCACTCATATTCTCAGCGCCTCCGCCTTTCGGAGCAAACAAAATCTTTACCTTATCACCCGGCACAAGATCGGTATAGATTACAGCAGGAGTATTGTCCCCGGTATTCTTACGATCATAAAGCGGATCAGTGACGATCGACTTGCGCAGATACCCCTCCTCATAACCTTTCCTCACTCCGGCGTGAATGGCCTCTTCTAAAGATCCGCCGGTAAGATGGACTTCCTGCCCCCATTCCACAAAAAAAACAGCAAATCCCGTATCCTGACAGATCGGAATTTGCTCATCGCGGGCAATCTCAACATTTTCAATCAGCTGCCTGAACACTTCTTTACCGGTCGGTGACTCTTCCTGCTCATAAGATCTTTTTAAGGCCTCAAACTCGTCATCTCCGAGATAAATATTAGCATCAAAGCACATCTCGGCCACATGGTCAGTAATAACTGACGCGGCAAGTTCTCGCAAAACCAGACACCTCCAATTGATCAACAGTATCTCTTAAACTTAAATGACCACAGTTCGACAATAACTAAAATTCTGCGTTTTGCATCGGATTCCTGCCGCCAATTATAAAATCTGTTATCATTCTATAATTTATATTATTTTTTAATGGCCTCTATTCCTTTTTTTAGTGCTTCCTGGTTCATGGGCAGCAATTTCTTTCTTTTTGCAGGTAGAACTTCTGCCAGGGCCCTATAAATACTACCTTCAGCAACCAACCCAGTTGCTTTTATAAAAGATCCCAACATAACCAGGTTAAAGACCCTGTTTTCTCCCAACTCAGCGGCGATCTCATTAGCCGGTATTTTATAAACCTTCAAGTCGTTCCTCTTTAGCGGCTGATCTACCAGTGAACTATTGAGCAACAGATAACCGCCTTGCACTGCTTTAGGTTCAAACTTCTCCAGCGAAGGGTTGTTAAATATCAGCAAACCATCTGGATTTTCAACCAGCGGAGAGCTGACTTCCTGCTCCGCTATGGTCACAAAACAATGTGCTGTTCCACCGCGCATTTCCGCGCCATAAGAAGGAATCCAAGATACATATTTGTCTTCCAACATCGCTGCATGAGCAAGCAGCTGCCCCACGAAAAGCACACCCTGCCCGCCAAAACCGGCTATAGTAGTCCCAAATTTTTTCAATCAGGACACCCCCTGAACTGTTTTCAGTTCACCCAGCGGATAAGCTT
>SKPU01000231.1 GCA_007119335.1 Syntrophomonadaceae bacterium | reverse complement strand
TTAAATATCCTTCTTCTAAAAGGGGGGTATCTCCACAAAGGATTAAAACAGTCCCTCTTTTGGGCAGATTTTTTAGAGCTTCCATTACCGCATGACCGGTGCCCAGCTGTTCTTCCTGTAAAACATAATGCCATTTCTCGCCGGCAGCCTCCCGGACCTGCAAAGCGCCGTGACCGACAACTACCAAAACCTGTGTTGTCAAAGCAGCAGCGCTTTCTAATACATAATTAAGCATCATCTTCCCGCAAAGCGGATGGAGAACCTTGGGCAGGCGGGAATGCATGCGCTTCCCTTCTCCTGCAGCTAAAACAACAGCCCAGAGATTTTGCATTAAAAGCCCCTCCCTTTAAAAAACATGATGTTGACATTATACTGCAGTTTAATGGGAAGAGGCAAAGCATATTTAAAAATTATTTATCAGACCCACTGCATTAAAATAAAAGTTAAACATTAACAGCTGTTTTTTCAACTGCTTCCTTATAAGCTCCAATAACGGCCTGTTGAACTATTTCTCTCGCTTCTGCACTAATAGGATGAGCAATATCCCTGAATTCTCCATTAGGACTACGCTTACTGGGCATTGCCACAAACAAACCATTACTGCCATCTATCACCCGCACATCATGAATCACAAACTTGTCCTCAAGAGTAATTGATACAATGGCCCTCATCTTGCCTACCCAGGTTAACCTCCTAACACGAACATCGGTAACCTCCATACAGTCCCCACCTTTCGCAATATGTTTTTTATGTTCAATTATCGCATTTTGCCTTGCGAATTTAGATTGACCGGAACAATAACCCCGCCACATGCAGTATATGAGAAATATTTCACTATATTGCACGCGGCATTTATATTAATTTAGACCCAAAATATCAGGGCAGATCTTTGCAATCGTTATTAAAATCATGTATTATAAGAATTGTGAAATTTACAAATGCTAAGCAGGATATGTAATGTTAAAGTTATCATATATCTAAATACTATTCTTTGTATATTGAATATGTTCATATTTTTCCGTAACTAAACATGCGAAAATTTGCAGATTTGAGTAAAACAGGCTGTGCTTCGGGGGGGGGTATGATGAATTACGTAGAGTTTGGGCAATTAATTAAAACACTGCGCAAAGGCAGTTACGACCAGAGCGGCCATCAATGGACCCGTGAAACATTAAGCAGCGCAGTTCACTTAACCCCGGATCAATTAGGCCGGTTGGAAAGGGGGGAACGGAAGCATTTAGAAACTCAAACTCTCCAGCTATTAGCACAATGCTTCAACCTGACGGAGCTGGAAAAAAAAGAATTTTTATGTGCGGCGGTAGGGCTGTCTGACAGTGAAATATTTAACCGCACAGAACCTCAAACTCAATTAGAAAATTTAATTGCTGAAATGGAAAATTTACGATTGCCGGCATTCGTTTTAGATGTATATGCAGACATAGTGGCTGCAAATACTGCCGCTTTAAATTTGTTCCTGCTCACTCCTGAAGTGCTGGATCATGCCGGAAAACTCCCGGCCGGCTACAACCTTATCAACTTTATTTATTCACCGATGTTCGGATGCAGAGAGTTTTTTGGTTCCTTGTGGAGAGAAATTGCTACCATTGAGATCCTGCTGTTCCGTCGTTCTTCCTTGCGATACAGACACACGGAATACTTTGATCACCTTATAAAAACTTTATTTAAAAATAAACTATTTGATATAGACTGGTACTCCAGCCAAAGATGTGAAAACCATTATGAATTAACTTATGAGAGGTTCAATTATGATCATCCCCGTTTTGGCCCTATATTTTACATAGCAACAGAAACTATAGTCAACACAAAAAAAGGGGATCTATACTTATTATTATATAATCCCGCAGACTCTGTAACCATCTCTGTTTTTGGAGATCTGATCAAAGAAAAAGGCAACAAGCTCCAGAGGCTGGCAAGCTGGCCTGAAAAGAAAATCTTTTAAAACCGGTTCAGTCTTGCAGGGCTTTTTTAACCAACTCCAGATCGTTGACTTTATCTACATCCACCCCGATTTCCACACATTCACAGAACACGGCGCGAGCTTTAAGCTTTAACAGGCGAGACAGGTATGATTCCAAATCAGAAATGGTTAGTATTTTAAACAGGTATTTGAGGATCAGGGTTAATGGTAATATGCGCATCATCTTCAGCGGTTTTTTTCGATAAGAGATAAACATCTCCAAACGTTCCCGGTTATTGAGAAACCAACTTGGCCGAAGTAGCCCGATATTACCACCGGTTACAGGGCCTTCTTTTAGGCGCACATAAGTGCGCTCCGTTTCCGGAAAACTTTCAAGGCATGTTTTACGACTGAGCACAGGATAATAGAAATCATGATCATGGGGTGCGCAAAGCGCTAAAAAATGTTCAATCACATTGGCCCTAAGCAAGGGAATATCACTGGTAACAACCAGGCAAGGTTGGGATTGATCAACTGCGTCAAATCCGGCAGCCAGGTTGTCAAGCATGCCGCCTTTTTCCTGAGCTATTTCAAAGCTGTAACCCGCATCCTGCAGAACCTGTAGTTCATTGGCCGGTCCCACCACCACGACCCTTTTAACTGAAGGTGCTTCTTCTAAAGCACTTAATATATATGTCAACAATGGCTTGTTATGCAGCAGAATAAAGGCCTTATTAGAAACTTTCTCCTGCTCAGTTAAAGGTTCCACTTTACCTC
>SKPU01000235.1 GCA_007119335.1 Syntrophomonadaceae bacterium | reverse complement strand
TCCGGTTAACAGCTTAAACAAGCTGTAACAAAAGGTTCCAGGAAGGAGAGGTTGATTATGTATCTGGATCCTGTATGCAAAAGCAATTTAAAAGAAGTACAGGTAAAAGCAACATATACGTATAAAGGGGAAACATACCAGTTTTGCTGTGAAAGTTGCCGTGATCATTTCAGTAATGATCCTAAAAAGCATATTGGGAGAAACTGGTGGCAGCGCTTTTTATACCGGTTGGCTGAATCCAATGCCGAAGAGTTTGAAGGAAACAAACCTACCTGTCATTAATAGTAGAAAAACCAACTGCGTGTTTTTTGCTTAACCTGTCTCAAGCTGTGGTTTTAAATGGGTGATAAAAACTCCGGATGGGTTTATCACCCATTATTTTGTTTGGGAAATGTATACGGTAAGAGAAAATCAGGGTCGGGTTATGAAGAAGGAGGAACAATAATTTTACCAGGTCCGGTAGAACTCATAAAAGTTTTTTAATCACGTCCATCAGTTCTTCTATTGTTTTTTCTTCACTTTCTTTGTCCAAGATAGCTTTGCTGACACATCCCTTGGTGTGATCTTCAAGAACTAACATGGCCAGTCGGGCCAGAGCCATTCTGGCGGCAGCTATCTGATTAAGTACATCAACACAGTATCTTTCTTCCTCAACAATACGGTGGATACCCCTTACCTGTCCTTCTATTCGTTTCAAGCTATCCAGAATATTTTTTTTGTTATCCTGGTAACTCCCGCGTAATTCCTGATGGCAACAATGATCGTTATCGCCATTTTTATTGCCGTTGACAGTATTATTTTCAGTCATTACACTTTGCCCCCTTTTATTTTTGTAGATGCACGGCTAAAACCTTTCGGATGAACAAACTTTTTTAATAGAATTTTTACTGTCTTAACTAATATAGTGCCTTATTAATTTTAGACCCCCGGGGGGTATAATGTCAAGCGCAGGTGGCGCGACCATTCTTTTTTGAATAAATTAACCTCTCAGGATCATTATGATAATAACGGTAGTAATGGTTATTGGCCTGGCTGCTTTTTACGGGCTTGTTCTGCTCCGGACTTACTCGGCCGAGGAAGCCTAACTGTTAGAAATAATGGCAAAAGAAAGCCTTGTGGTCAGGGAAGAAGGCCGGCTGTAAGCCGGATGGTCAAAACCCTCACTGCGTTCTCAAGCATAGCGAGTAACTATAAGCTAAATAAACTGTCTTAATCTTTTTTTGAAAGGGTTACCTGGTTTCTTCTGCTATCCATTCCATGAAAGGCTTGTGTCCTGCGTCGATCTCCCATGATATAATGCAGGGGACATCAAAAGGGTGCACTTCTTTTACCCCTTCTTCCAGCTCGGGGATTAGAGAGGTCTTGGTTTTCCCAAGCACCAGCACCTCTTCTTCCGATTGAACTTCTCCTTCCCAGTAAAAGAAGGACTTGAGCTTCGGAATAATATTAACGCAGGCGGCAAGCTTTTTTCCAACCAGGTGTTTCGCTATTTTTTCAGATACCTCCATGGAAGGAGCGGTGATATAAAAGATGGAGTTTTGCATCCTGTTCCACCTCCCTCTAAGTAATAAATCAGCATCTCCCTGAAGTGATTTTCAGGACCGTTAAATATTCTCCTTAAAATAAAATTCAATGGATCTGGTTTGTTATCCTGCCGCTGGAACAAGGTTTTCTTTTGCTGATTGCACCAGCTTCATGATCCTGCAAACCTACAGGCTATTGCATGAAATGAGTTTAACCTGAGTGATTAGTAAACCAGTATTGGCCGAACAGGGCAAAGTAGGCCCTGTATTTAAGTCTGCCGAATCGGGATTTATATTGTAATCCACCATTATTGCTAGTGCTACATCAGACATGAAGGAAGAAGGTCTGGATATTATTGTGTAATTTGATTTCGGCTTGATTAATTGCTAAACTAATGAAGTGTTTGGGCAAGGTTAAGTAGTCCGCGCAGAAAAACGAATTTAACAGATAAGAGGTAGCTTATGTTTTATTTATACCTGGCTTTTCTTCTTTCCATCATGAATTTAACTTCAATAAAAATTCTACTGCCCGAGATTATGCTTGACCTGGGCGTGAGTTTGAACTGGCTAACCTGGGTTGTAAATGCTTATACCCTGCCGGTGGCGGCCTTGATCCCGATTGCCGGTAAAATCGGCGATAACCACGGTCCGCACCGCTTCTTCCTGGTGGGCCTCTTTACCCTGGGCCTGGGATCTCTGTTGTGTGGAACTGCCTTTTCCCTGGCCTGGCTGATAACAGGGAGGGTTGTGCAGGCTTTAGGTGCTGCTATGCTGGTGCCCAACTCCCTTGCCATCCTGCTGTCGAAATCAGATGAAGACAAACGCGGGCGCGTGCTGGGGATCTGGGGCAGCATTGGCGCTGCAGGCGCTGTAGTCGGACCGGTTGTCTCCGGCGCGCTGGCCGATTTTTTTTCCTGGAGAGGGTCTTTTGTAATTATCGGTATTCTCTGCCTGGTAGTAGTGGCGGCAGCAGCGCGAAACATGTTCGCCAACAATGAAATCGGTACCCTGGCAAAGCGGGAAAATAAAGTTTTTGACATCACCGGGTCACTAACGCTGATGACCGCCACAACCGGTCTTTTACTGGCCTTAACCCTGCTTCCCGACCTGGGATGGGAGAACAACTGGATCCGGGCAAGTCTGGTTGCCTTCGTCCTACTGATTTTTACTTTTTAC